>NZ_JBFBIV010000099.1:0-28894 GCF_040702025.1 Streptomyces sp. NPDC088194
TCGTAGTGGGCCTACTCGGACAAGCCCGACAACGAAGCGAGCGTGCGTGCCAGGCGCCACGGGCCAGGCGGGACTTCCAAAACACGGCCTAGGCGGGACGGCGCCGGGCTCCGTGACCGCCGGTCCGCTCACCGGAGATTCCCAGGAAACCCGCCGGTCGCCGCGCCCGCCCGCCACCCGCGCCCGCCACCCGCACGCCCGGATCAGCGCGGCCGTCCGCACGCGGTCGTCGGCTCACCGATCGGCTCACCGAGCGGCTCGGCGATCAGCCCAGCGATCAGCGCAGCGACTCGGGAAGTGCCTCCCGGTGCACGATGCCCAGCCGCTGCGTCGCACGGGTCAGCGCGACGTAGAGGTCACTGGTCCCGAACCGTCCGGGCTCCACGACCAGGACGTGGTCGAACTCGAGCCCCTTCGCCTCGCGCGGGCCGAGCAGCACCACGGACCGGGCGAGGTCGGGTTCCCCGCCTGCCTCGACCCCGTCGAGCCGGGCCGCGATCTCCTCGTGCAGCGCACGCGGGGCGATCACCGCGAGCCGCCCCTCCTCGGGCGTGTACTCGGCGACGGCCCGCGCCACCGCGCCCGCCAGATCCGCACCTGACTCCCGCGTCCACGGCCGCTCCCCGGTGGACCGCACCGACCCGGGCGGCTCGAACGACGGGTCCTGGGCCCGTACCACCCGCGCGGCCAGCTCCATGATCTCCGCGGGCGTGCGGTAGTTGACCCCCAGCCGCACATGCGTGAACCGGTCACCGACATACGGCTCCAGGATCTTCTGCCACGATCCGACACCCGCCTCCTCCGAGGTCTGCACCGGATCGCCGACCAGGGTCAGCGAGCGGGTCGGCGACCGGCGCATCAGCAACCGCCACGCCATCGGGGAGAGTTCCTGCGCCTCGTCGACGATGATGTGCCCGAAGGCCCAGGTCCGGTCGGCGGCGGCCCGCTCGGCCGCGCTCCTGTGGTCGGCCGCCTCCTGCCGCGCGGCCATCCGATCGGCGTCGATGATGTCGTGGGCGGCCAGCACCTCGGACTCGCCGTCCTCGAACTCGTAGGTCTCCGACGCCCGGGACAGCTCCAGCACACCCTGCGCGTAGTCGACCCGCCGCCGGCGCTCGGCCTCCGCCGCGGCCCGCTCGGCACTGTCGTCGGTCCCGAGCAGTTCGGCCGCCTCGTCCAGGAGCGGCACGTCGGCCGGGGTCCACTCCCGGTCGCCGGGAGCGCGGCGGACGGCGTCGGCGTCCTCGTCCGCCAGGTACACCGGCTCGGCCAGGTAGCCGGCGAGGAACGCCTCGGGGGTGAGCGCCGGCCACAGCTCCGCCACGGCGGCCTGCACCTCCTCGCTCGCGGCGACACCCTTGCCGAGCTGGGCGATGTCGGCAGGGCCGAGGAAGTTGGGGCCGCCGTACGGGTCCGTGCCGATGCGCTCGGCGAGTTGCGCGGTGAGGGCGTCGATGACGTGGAACGCGAAGTACGGGCGGGCGAGGTTGTGCGGCAGGCGGGTCTCGCGGGCCGCCTGGCGGGCTTCGTAGGCGATCTCCCAGTCCAGTACGAGGTCGCCGTCGTCGTGCCGGATGACCATGGGTGCTCCGGGCTCGGGCATCTGCTGCCGGTCGCGTACGGCGAGGGCGAGCGCCTCGGCCATCCCCGCACCGCCCTTGACGGCCGCCGCGCGGGGGGTGTCGGTGCCGCGGGCGTCCACACCGGGGTAGAGCTCCGCCTGCGTGGCGAGCATGACCCCGGTCTCGCCGAGGGCCGGCAGCACCTCGCCGATGTAGCGCAGGAACGCCGGATTGGGCCCCACCACCAGGACCGCGCGCTTGGCCAGCAGCTCCCGGTGCTCGTACAGCAGGTAGGCCGCACGGTGCAGCGCGACCGCCGTCTTGCCGGTGCCGGGGCCGCCCTCGACGACCAGGACCCCGCGGTGCGGAGCGCGGATGACGCGGTCCTGTTCCGCCTGGATGGTTTGCACGATGTCGCCCATCCGGCCGGTGCGGGCGGAGCTGAGCGCGGCGAGCAGCACGGTGTCACCGCTCGGGTCCTCGAAGCCGCTGCGTTCGCGGTCGTCGAGATCGAGGATCTCGTCGTGCAGCTCGGTCACCGTGCGGCCCTCGGTGCTGATATGCCTGCGCCGGCGCAGACCCATGGGCGTATGGCCGGTGGCGAGATAGAACGGTCGGGCGACCGGCGCCCGCCAGTCGATCAGAACGGGTGTGCGCTCCGCGTCGTCCGCGCGAATTCCGAGCCGGCCGATATGGTGCGTGGCGCCGTCGCGGAGATCAATACGGCCGAAGCAGAGCGAACCGTCCACCGCATTCAGCGCGGCCAGCAGCCCGGACCGCTCGGCGACCAGCACCTCGCGCTCGACCCGGGCCTGCCGCCCGCTTCCCACCGGGGCCAACGCGTCCTCGACCCGCTCCGCGGCGGACTCGCGCAGCGTGTCGACACGGCCGTAGAGCCGGTCGAGGAATTCCTGTTCCCGCTCCAATTCGACACTTTCGCGAGTTGACAAAGCTGCTCCCTACTGGCTAAGCTGTGCCTATCAGCCCCCGGTGTGGGGCTTTTCTCATGCGCGCACAGAAACCCTCAATATACGCGAGCAAATCCCCGTTCCGCAATTGCGGTGCGGGGATTTCCGCGCCCGTCCCTCCCGTGTCGGTGCCGCGGGATACGGTCGGGGGCGTGAGCAAGGGGTTGACGGCGGCGCAGCGCAGGGCGGTCACGGGGTCCGACCCGTCGACGGGTCGGGTGGCCGCCGGAGCCGTGGTGTGCACGGGACTGGTGGCGGCCGGGTTGGCGGTGCGGCACGGGCGGGCCGGGCAGCACTACCTGACGCCGGAGGGCCGGCGGGTACGGGCCGAACTGGCCGAGCGCGACGCCCGGGTCGCGCGGGAGGCGGCCGGGGAACCGGCGCAGGGTGGGCGCACCGAGCCGGAGCGCGGGCAGTTCGTCGCCGACGACGGGTCCGGGACGGTGCGTACGACCGCGGCCCGGCCCGGCGAGGTGGCCGCCGCGTGGGAGGGGCTGCTCCAGATCCGCGCGGTGCTGGGTGACGGCGCGGTGGAGGTGCCGGCGGGCTGGGAGCGGGAGCGGCCGGTGCACGCGGTGGCGCTGGCCCTGGAGGCGGCGGGGGTGCCGCCGCACCGCGCCGAGCGGCCGTCGGGCTACCGGGTGGGGCCGTCCGATCACCCGGGCCTGGTCGAGGTGACCTGGTCCGATGCCGGTTCGGGGCCGGCCTCGCTCGCCCGCGTCGCCGCGCTGCTCGGCCCGCTCGGCTGGCAGGCGACCGAGCACCACGCCCGCGGCGGCGCGCCCTTCCTGCTCGTCTCCCCCCGCCACACCTGACCGCGCGCCCCCGCCGCCCCCGCCTCCCTCCCGCCACCCGGACCACCCCCGGCCGTCCCGGTCGCCCGACGCGCTTCAGACCGCGGGCGGCGCCGCCGCGAGCCCGGCCACCGGCGGGTTGAGGCGGGTGAACCCCTCCTGCCGCTGGTACGGGAAGTAGGGATACGGCGCCGTCCGCCCGCTCGCCGCGTCGAGCCTCGCCGTCTGGTCCGGGGTGAGCGCCCAGCCGACCGCGCCGAGGTTCTGCCGGAGCTGCTCCTCGTTGCGGGCGCCGATGATGACGGAGGAGACGGTCGGCCGCCGGAGCAGCCAGTTGAGAGCGATCTGCGGGATGGCCTTGCCGGTCTCCTCGGCGATCTCGTCGAGGACGTCGACCACGCGGTAGAGGAGTTCGTCCTCGACCGGCGGGCCGAAGTCGGCGGTCTGGTGCAGCCGGCTGCCGGCGGGCAGCGGCCGGCCGCGGCGGATCTTGCCGGTCAGCCGGCCCCAGCCGAGCGGGCTCCAGACCACCGCCCCGATCCCCTGGTCGAGCCCGAGCGGCATCAGCTCCCACTCGTAGTCGCGCCCGACGAGGGAGTAGTAGACCTGGTGCGCGACATAGCGCGGCCGGCCGTACTTCTCCGCGACGGCGAGGGACTTCATCACCTGCCAGCCGGAGAAGTTGGAGACTCCGACGTAGCGGACCTTGCCCGCCCGCACGAGGTCGTCGAGCGTGGCCAGGACCTCCTCGATCGGCGTGCCGGCGTCGTAGGCGTGCAGTTGGAAGAGGTCGATGTGGTCGGTGCCGAGCCTGCGCAGCGCGGCCTCGCACGCGGCGAGCAGCCGCGACCGGGAGGAGCCCGCGTCGCCCGGCCCGTCGCCCGTGGGCAGGCTGGTCTTGGTGGACACGATCACCTGGTCCCGGCGGCCCTTGATCGCCTCGCCCAGCACCTCCTCGGACGCGCCGCCGGAGTAGACGTCGGCCGTGTCGAACATCGTGATCCCGGCGTCCAGGCAGATGTCCACCAGACGGCGCGCCTCGCGGGCGTCGGTGCTGCCCCAGGCGCCGAAGAGCGGGCCCTGCCCGCCGAACGTGCCGGCGCCGAAGCTCAGCGCGGGCACCTTGAGGCCGGACGAACCCAACCGCCTGTATTCCATGACTGCTCCTTCGATCGTTCGCTCGTCCACCGGGCGGCGGCGCGCGCCGCACGCGGCACGCACAGCACCGCGGACACGCGCCGCCCAGCGACTAACGGTTCTCCAGTTCCGTTAAGCTGGCTCCGACGATAGCACTGGCGCAGCCGTTAATGGAATCGGAGTCCCGTTATGACCGTGGAACGACCAGACCCGGGAAGCGTCCGACCGGGCGGGCGGACGGCACGCGTGCGCGCCGCCGTGCTCGACGCGGCCGGCGACGCCCTGGCCGAACAGGGCTTCGCCCAGCTGGACCTGGCCGATGTCGCGCGCCGCGCCGAGGTGGGCCGGACCACCGTCTACCGCCGCTGGGGCACGGTGACCGGCCTGGTGGCCGACCTGCTCACGGACATGGCCGAGCGTTCGCTGCCGCGCACCGAGACCGGCTCGCTGCTCGGCGACCTGACGGCCAACGCCCGGCTCGTCCAGCGCACGCTGGCCGACCCGCGGCAGGGCGCGCTGTTCCGTGCGGTGATCGCGGCCGCCACCTGCGAGCCGAAGACCGCCGAGGCGCTGCGGCGCTTCTACCTCACCCGCGTCGGCGAGTGGGCGCCCTGCGTCCAGCAGGGCATCGACCGCGGCGAGGCGCCCGAGGGCACCGACACCCACGAGGTGATCCGCGCGGTGTCCGCCCCCCTCTACTACCGCCTGCTCACCGGCGGCGAGCGGCTCGACGAAGCCGCCGCGGACCGGGCCGCCGCGGCCGCCATGGCCGCCACCCGCGCGGGCGTCTTCGTGCGGAGCGCCGAGCCGCGCTGAACCGTCGTCCCCTGACCGTCCCCTGACCACCCCCGCGCCGCGACGCGGGGCAGCACGCGGCAGCACCCGGGTCCACCGGTGGCCGTCGCGGTTTCTCGCGCCCCGATACCCGACATGACGCCCAGATGTCCGGGTTATTGCGAGAAGAAATCGCAATCTTGCACGAACTCATTTACTTACTGCGGCGGCACTCGTAGTCTCTCCACGCCCGGCCGGGTGTCCCACTTCCCCTCACCCCCGACCCGCAAGGACCTGCCTGTGTCGCAACAAACGCGCAGCCACGACCAGAACCCCCCACGGCAGCACCGGTTCAGACGGCGCGGCACCGCCGCCGTGCTCTCCTTCGCGGTCGCCGCCGCGGCCGCGCTCACCGCGGTGACCTTGGCGAGCGCCCCGTCCGCGCACGCCGCCGGCGGCGTACCGGCCCCCTCGCCCGTCGGCATCTCCGGCCGCGGCGCGAACGTGCCGTTCACGGAGTACGAGGCGGAGTACGCCAACACCAACGGCGCCCTGATCGGCCCGGACCGGCTCTACACCCACCTGCCCTCGGAGGCGTCCGGCCGGCAGGCCGTGACCCTCGACGCGGTGGGCCAGTACGTCGAGTTCACCCTCACCAAGCCCGCCAACGCGATGTCGCTGCGCTACAGCATCCCGGACTCCGCCGACGGCAAGGGCCGGGACGCCTCCCTCGACGTGCAGGCGAACGGCCAGTCCGTCAAGACCCTGCCGGTGACCTCCCGTTACAGCTGGTACTACGGCGGCTACCCGTTCAGCAACGACCCGGGCGGCGGCAACGCGCACCACTTCTACGACGAGTCCCGGACCATGTTCGGCACCACCTACCAGGCCGGCACGAAGATCCGGGTGCAGGTCACCTCGACCGCGCAGTCGCCGTCGTTCACCATCGACCTCGCCGACTTCGAGCAGGTGGCCGCGCCGATCGCCCAGCCCTCCGGCTCGATCAACGCCGTCACCGACTACGGCGCCGACCCCACCGGCGCCACCGACTCCACCGCGAAGATCCAGGCGGCGGTCGACGCCGGCCAGGCGCAGGGCAAGCCGGTGTACATCCCGCAGGGCAACTACACGCTCTACGACCACGTCATCGTGGACGGCGTGACGGTCGAGGGCGCCGGTCCCTGGTACACCGTCTTCGGCGGCCGCGACCCGGTGAACCGCAACCGCGCCGCGGGCTTCTACGGCAAGTACGTCGCCGGCGGCGGCTACACCGGGGAGATCCGGCCGAAGGAGGCCGGCGGCCCGAGCAAGAACGTCACCCTGAAGGACTTCGCCATCATCGGCGACATCACCGAGCGGGTCGACGACGACCAGGTCAACGGCATCGGCGGCGCCCTGTCGAACTCGACCATCGACGACCTGTGGATACAGCACGTCAAGGTCGGCGCCTGGATGGACGGTCCGATGGACCATCTCACCATCGAGAACAGCCGCATCCTGGACACCTCGGCCGACGGCGTCAACTTCCACTCCGGCGTGACCGATTCGACCGTCACCAACACCTTCGTCCGGGACACCGGCGACGACGGCCTCGCGTCCTGGCCGGAGAAGGCGCCCAACGCGGACGACAGCTTCACCCACAACACGGTGGTGCTGCCGGTGCTGGCGAACAACATCGTCACCTACGGCGGCAAGGACTTCACGATCTCGGACAACGTGATGGCCGACACCGTCACCAACGGCGGCGGCCTGCACATCGCCAACCGCTACCCGGGCGTCAACGGCGGCTCGGCCAACGGCGTCTCCGGCACCATCACCGCGGACTCCAACACCCTGATCAGAGCCGGGAACAGCGACTACAACTGGCAGTTCGGGGTGGGCGCGATCTGGTTCGACGGCCTCCAGGGCACCGTCGACGCGGACATCGAGATCACCAACACCGACATCCTCGACAGCTCCTACGAGGCGATCCAGTCGATCGAGGGCGGCGGCGTCACTGGCGTCCACTTCAAGAACGTCAACATCGACGGCGCCGGCACCTTCGCCATCCAGGGCCAGGCCCCGGCGAACATGACCTTCACCAACGTGACCGCGAAGAACATCGCGCAGGCGGACAAGCCGATCTACAACTGCGAGGGCACCGCCCTGGTCCTCAACGACAGCGGCGGCAACTCCGGCTGGAACAACGGCGGTCAGCAGTGCAACGGCTGGCCCGCGCCGGTGTGGACCAACGGCGGCGTGCCCACCGGCGGCGGCAGCGGGGGCGACAGCGGCGGCACCACCCCGCCGACCACGCCTCCCACGACGCCCCCGACCACCCCGCCGACCACTCCCCCGGCCGGCGGCAACCTCGCCAAGGGCCACCCGGCCACCGACACCGGCCACTCCGACGTCTACACGGCCGCCAACGCGGTGGACGGCGACGCCAACTCGTACTGGGAGAGCACGAACAACGCCTTCCCGCAGTCGCTGACCGTCGACCTCGGCTCCGCCCAGACCGTCGGGCGCCTGGTGCTGAAGCTGCCGCCGGCCGCCGCGTGGGCCACCCGCACCGAAACCCTCTCCGTCCTCGGCTCCACGAACGGCTCCACCTTCAGCACGCTCAAGTCCTCCGCCGGGTACACCTTCAACCCTTCCAGCGGGAACACCGCTACGGTGTCCTTGAGCCCGACCTCCACCCGCTACCTCCGGCTCACCTTCACGGCCAACACCGGCTGGCCCGCGGGCCAGCTCTCCGAGCTGGAGGCGTACGCCTCCTGACAGGCGTACGCCTCCGACCGGATCGGGGCACCCCTCACCGGAGGGGTGCCCCGCACCCGGACCGCAGCACGGCACGACGGCCGGCCCGCAGGACCGTGAGACCGCAGGACGCCGGGATCGCCGCGCGTACCAGCCGCAGGTCACCGCGGCGCGGCGGCGGCAGGGCCCAGCTCCGCCCGCGCTTTCGGCAGCGCATAGAGTCGCGTTCCATGGAATATCGTCACCTCGGCCGCAGCGGCCTGTTCATCAGCGAGATCGCCTACGGAAACTGGCTCACCCACGGCTCCCAGGTGGAGGAGGACGCCGCCACCGCGTGCGTGCGCGCCGCGCTCGACGCGGGCATCACCACCTTCGACACCGCCGACGTCTACGCGCAGACCCGCGCCGAGTCCGTGCTCGGCCGCGCGCTGAAGGGCGAGCGGCGCGAGGGCCTGGAGATCCTCACCAAGGTCTTCTGGCCCACCGGCCCGGGGCACAACGACCGGGGCCTGTCCCGCAAGCACATCGCGGAGTCCATCGAGAACTCGCTGCGCCGGCTGCAGACCGACCACGTCGACGTCTACCAGGCGCACCGCTTCGACGTCTCCACCCCGCTGGAGGAGACGATGGAGGCGTTCGCGGACGTCGTGCACTCCGGCAAGGCGCACTACATCGGCGTCTCGGAGTGGACCTCGGACCAGATCAGGCGCGGCCACGCGCTCGCCCGCGAGCTGCGCATCCCGCTGGTGTCCAACCAGCCGCAGTACTCGGCGCTGTGGCGGATCATCGAGGGCGAGGTCGTGCCCACCTGTGAGGAACTGGGCCTGGGCCAGGTGGTGTTCTCGCCGATCGCGCAGGGCGTGCTGACCGGGAAGTACAAGCCGGGGCAGCAGCCGCCGGCCGGTTCCCGGGCCACCGACGGCAAGGGCGGCTCGGACATGATCAGCCGCTGGATGCACGACGACCTGCTGGAGCGGGTGCAGCAGCTCCAGCCGCTGGCCGCCGAGGCGGGCCTGTCGCTGGCCCAGCTCGCCGTCGCCTGGGTGCTCCAGAACCCGAACGTCTCCGCGGCGATCGTCGGCGCCTCCCGCCCCGAGCAGGTCGCGGAGAACGCGAAGGCCGCGGGCGTGAAGCTCGACGCCGAGCTGATGGCGAAGATCGAGGAGGTGCTCGCCCCGGTCGCGATCACCGACCCGAAGCGGGTCCACGAGAACGTGCCCGAGCGCCGCTGAGGCGGAGCGCGGCGCGCGGTACACCTCGCGCCGGGGCCCGGCTCCGGCCGCCGCCGGGCGGTTCGCCTCGCGTGGCGGTGCGGGGCGGGCCGGTCCCGCGCGTAGGGTGACTACAGTTCTGTAGACGTCTGTTCCGGCCGGCCGCGCTCGGCCGGCCGGGCGGGCCCCGCGCACCGCCGGGGTCCGGGGAAGGCGGGCCGCCCGATGCCTCGCACGCCGTCCGGCCGGCCCCGCCGGTCGCCGTACACCCGGCGCGGCCTGGGCTGGGCCGCCGCTCTGGCGGCGGCGTTCGCGGTGCTGGCCGGGGTGGTGCTGACCCGGCACGGCACGCCGTATCCCCTGGACACCGGCCCGATCGACTGGTCCGTACGGCACCGCCCGCACGGCTGGCTGACGGCCGCGCGCGGGGTGACGCACGCGGGCACCGGCCCGTACCCATTCGTGGCGGCGGCGCTCGGCGGCTGGCTGGGCGGCAGCCGGGGGCGGATGGCCCGGGCTCGCGCCGGGGTGCCGGTGGCGCTGCTCGCGGTGGTGGCGCTGCTCGCCGAACAGGCCGTGCGTGGCGCGGTGATGGTGGCCGCGGACCGCGCCCGGCCCCCGGTCGCCGACTGGGCGGTGGCCGCGTCGGGGCACTCCTTCCCCTCCGGGCACACCTCGTCGAGCGCGATGGCCGCCGGACTGCTGGCGTGGGGCGCGCTGCGGGCCCGCCCGGGGCCGCCGGGCCGCGTCGCCGCCGCCCTGTGCGTGGCGGCAGCGGTCGCGGTGGGCTGCTCCCGGGTCTACCTGGGCGTGCACTGGCCGACGGACGTGCTCGGCGGCTGGCTGTACGCGGGCTGGTGCCTGCTGCTGGCGCTGCCGCCGCTGAGCGTGTACGCCCGCGCGCACGACAGCGAGGACGGCAGCGGCAGCGGCAGCGGAGAGGTCAGACCTTGACGCCGTGCGACCGCAGGAACCTGAGCGGGTCGACGTCGTCGCCGTAGTCCGGGCCGGTGCGCATCTCGAAGTGCAGGTGCGGCCCCGTCGCGTTGCCGGTCGCGCCCGAACGGGCGATCCGCTGCCCCTCGTTGACGTGCTGGCCGACCTTCACCGAGATCTGCGACAGATGGCCGTACTGGCTGTACTCGCCGTCGGCGTGCCTGATCACGACCTGGTAGCCGTACGACCCGCCCCAGCCGGCGGTGACCACGGTGCCCGCGGCGACCGAGTGCACCGCGGTGCCGGTGCCGACGAGGAAGTCGACGCCCGTGTGGTAGCCGCTGGCCCAACTGCCGCCGCCCACGTGGTAACCGGTGCCGATGGACGCGTGCACCGGCACGGTCCACCCGGAGGACTTCTTGGCCGCGGGCTCGGCGTGCGTCTTCTTCGGCGCGGGTTTGGCGGCGGGCTTGGCAGCGGGTCTGGCCGCGGGCTTCGCCGCCGGTTTCGCGGTGGGCTCGGCGGCGGGCGCGTGCGTCGTCTTCGGCGCCGCCTTGGCGGGCGCCGCCAAGGTCAGCCGCTGGCCGGGCAGGATCAGGTCGGGGTCGTCGCCGACCACCGCGTGGTTGTCGGCGTACAGCTCCGGCCAACCGCCCTTGACCTGGTGGTCCGCCGCGATGCCGGAGAGCGTGTCGCCGTGCACGACGGTGTAGCGGTCCCCGGCGTCGGACTTCTTCCCGCCCGGCTTCTTCGCGCCCGGCTTCTTCGCGTCGGCTTTCTTCGCGTCCGCCTTCTTCGTATCGGCCTTCGCGCCGGACGGCTTCGCGGCGGCCGGGTGCGCCGGGTGCGCGGTCGGGGAGGTGTGCTCCGTGGACTTCCTCTTCGGCTCCGCGCCGGCCTTCTTCGTACCGGTCGACACCTGCACGGTGTGCGAGGCCGTCGCGGGCTCCCGGGTCAGCCCGGCCCGTACCGAGCAGACCGGCCACGCGCGCGGGCCCTGGCTGCCGAGCACCTTCTCGGCGACCGCGATCTGCTCGCTCTTGGAGGCGAGGTCGGCGCGCGCGGCGTACGCGGTCCCGCCGTACGCCCGCCAGGTGCTCGCGGTGAACTGGAGCCCGCCGTAGTACCCGTTGCCGGTGTTGATCGTCCAGTTGCCGGAGGACTCGCACTTGGCGACCTTGTCCCACACCCCGGCGGTGGCGGCGTGCGCGCTGCTCATCCCGACCAGCGGCAGCGCGAGCCCGGCACCGCCCGCGGTGACGGTCAGCGACGCCTGGGAGACCCGGCTGGGACGATAGCGGCGGTGGCGTCCGCGTAAGGCCATGACGCGCGTCCTTTCCCTACGCTTCAGCGCCCGGGCTGCTCCGGGCGGGCCAGAGAGGCGGGCCAAAGATAGGCCCGCCCCGGCGCGCCCACAAGAGTGCCCGCAACAGCACAGGTGGGACTAGCCGGCGCATCCGGGGCGTTGTACGCCAAGTGACTTCTTTGCTGCGCGACACGCCGTTCTCCGTCCTGGACCGGTCCCGTACCCGCGAGGGCGAGGACCCGCCGCGGGCGCTGCGCGAGACCGTCGGCTTCGCGCGGCAGGCGGAGGCGCTGGGTTACCACCGGTTCTGGGTCTCGGAGCACCACAGCGTGCCGGGGGTGGCCGGTTCCGCGCCCACCGTGCTCGCGGCCGCCGTGGCCTCGGCGACCTCGCGGATCAGGGTCGGCACCGGCGGGGTGATGCTGCCCAACCACCGGCCGCTGGTGGTCGCCGAGCAGTTCGGCGTGCTGGAGTCGCTCTTCCCCGGTCGGATCGACATGGGCCTGGGCCGCTCGGTCGGTTTCACCGGCGGCGTACGCAAGGCGCTCGGCCACGGCAAGGAGGCCGCCGAGGGCTTCGACGAGCAGATCGGCGAGCTGCTCGGCTGGTTCGACGGCACCCAGCGCGCGTATCCGCAAGTGCACGCCTGGCCCGCCGAAGGGCTGCGCCCGGCGCCGTTCCTGCTCGCCACCGGCAGCGGCGCCGACCTCGCCGCCGCGCACGGCCTGCCGCTGGTGATCGGCGGGATACGCGGCGAGGACGCGATGCTGCGGGCGGTGGACCGCTACCACGCGGCGTTCCGCCCGTCCCCGTGGGCCGCCGCGCCGTACGTGGTGCTCTCCGGCACCGTGGCGGTCGCCGCCACCGGGGAGCAGGCGCGCCGGCTGCTGGCCCCCGAGGCGTGGGCGACGGCGTACTCCCGCACGCACGGCGTCTTCCCGGCGCTGGCGCCGTACGCGTCGATCGCCGCGACCGCGATGGCCGGCGCGGAGCGGGACCGCTTCGAGGAGGCGATGGCCGGGCACATCCACGGCACCCCGCAGGACGTGGCGAAGTCCCTCGAATCGCTGCTGTCGCGCAGCGCCGCCGACGAGTTCCTGGTGACCACCAGCACCTACGACCGCGCCGAACTGCTGGAGTCCTACCGGCTGCTGGCCGACCTGCTGCACTGAGCGGCGCGACTGCGTACCCGGGAACCCCGGGAACCCCGCGAACCCGCAGGCCGGACACCCCCGCCCGTAGGATCGTACGGACGCGGTCCGCGCATCCGCCGGCCGCCGGGCACGGGAGGGGACCTCGGATGGGCACCGTACGGGTCGGCATCGTCGGCATCGGCAACTGCGCGTCGTCGCTGGTGCAGGGCGTGGAGTTCTACCGGGACGCCGAGCCGGGCGCGGTGGGGCTGACCCACCCGGTGTGCGCGGGGTACGCCGTCGGCGACGTGGAGTTCTCCGCGGCCTTCGACGTGCACACCGGGAAGACCGGCCGGGACCTGTCGGAGGCGATCTGGGCGGCGCCGAACAACTCGCGGGCGTTCGCGACGGTGCCGCACCTGGGCGTTCCGGTGACCGAGGGCCCGCTCGCCGACGGGGTGGGGCGCGGCAGCGCGGACCGGCTCGACGTGCGGGGCGAGGCGAGCCTGGACGACGTGGTGCGGCGACTGAAGGAGAGCGGCACGCACGTCCTGGTGAACTTCCTGCCGGTGGGCAGCCAGGCGGCGTCCGAGCTGTACGCGCGGGCGGCGCTGGAGGCCGGCTGCGCCTTCCTCAACTGCATTCCGTCGGTGGTGGCGCGCTCCCCGCAGTGGGCGGAGCGGTTCGCGGCGGCCGGGCTGCCGCTGGCCGGCGACGACCTCAAGAGCCAGTTCGGCGCGACGCTGATCCACCGCGCGCTGGTGGACGTGCTGCGGCGCAACGGCGTGGCGCTGCGCAGCACCTACCAGTTGCTGGGCGGCGGCAACATGGACTTCTGGAACATGCAGGACGCGGAGCGGATGGCCGACAAGAAGGCCACGAAGGCGCAGGGCATGTTCGCCGGCGGCACGGACGCGGCCGGGGACGGAGCCGGGGCCGGGGCCGGGAAGGCGGCCGGCGCCGAGCCGCAGGTCCACGTGGGAGCCGACTTCATCCCGTTCCTCGGCGACCGCAAGGTGGCCTTCATCCGCGTGGAAGCCGAGGCGTTCGGGGGCACCCCGCTCGACATCGACCTGCGGATGGAGGTCGACGACTCGCCGAGCGCGGCGGGGAACGTCCTGGACGCGGTGCGGTATCTCAAGGCCGCGCTGGACCGCGGGGTGGGCGGCGTGGTGGACGCGGTGGCGGCCTCGGTGATGAAGGCGGCGCCGGTACCGCTGGACGAGGCGGCGACCGCGCGGGGGCTGGCCGAACTGGGCTGAGCGGGCCGCGGTCCACCTGCCCGTACGCCGTCGCGGCGGCCGGTACGCGTCGCGCGGGCGGTGTCAGGTGGCCGGTACGCCGTCACGTGGGCGACGTACCCGACGGCCGATCAGCGCGGTATGACTATCCGACATATGACGGTACGTCTGGTTGGCGGCGCCCGGATCACTCGCAGGCGCCGCGGCCTCACCGGTATGGGCTGCACCACCGCGCAGGGGTTGCTCATCGTTCTTACGGTGATCATATGAACGACATCCGTCCTCTTCGCCACTCCGCTCGCCGCCGCACCACGCTGCCCGTCGCCCTGCCCGCCGCGCTGCCGGCCGCCGCGCTGGCCGCCGCGTGCTGCCTGACCGCGCTGACCGCCGCGCCCGCGGTGGCCGCGGCAGCCGCTCCGGCGGTGGCGCCCGCGTCCGGTGGGGGTCAGGGCTCCTCGGGCTCCGCCGCCGACACCTCCCAGACGGCCGTGGACCGGACGCTGCTCGCCGAGCCCGGCGTGCACGTGCTGCCCCGCTCGGGCGCCCCCGAACTGCCGTCCGGCCTGTCCGCGCTGTCCTGGACGGTGTCCGACGCCCGCACCGGCCAGGTGCTGGCCGCGAAGGACGCGCACCGGCAGCTGCCGCCCGCCTCCACCCTCAAGACGCTCTTCGCCGACACGGTGCTGCCGCGCTTCCCCGGCGACCTCAAGCACAAGGTCAAGGACTCCGACCTGGCCGGCCTGGGCGACGGCAGCAGCCTGGTCGGGGTGCAGCCCGGCCAGACCTACACCGTCGCCGACCTGTGGCGCGGCGTCTTCCTCGCCTCCGGCAACGACGCCGTGCACGTGCTGGCGAACATGAACGGCTCGGTCGCGAAGACCGTCGCCGAGATGCAGGCCAAGGCGCGGATGCTGGGCGCGGACGACACCCATGTGGTCACCCCGGACGGCTACGACGAGCCGGGGCAGGTCTCCTCCGCCTACGACCTGGCGGTGTTCGCCCGGGCCGGGCTGGACAACCCGGACTTCGCGCAGTACGCCTCGACGAAGGACTCCGAGTTCCCCGGCGGCTACGACGCGCACGGCTCGTACGTGGCGTCCTTCGGCATCGAGAACACCAACCGGCTGCTGACCGGCGAGAAGGGCGTCACCGCCTACCCGGGCCTGGTCGGCGTGAAGAACGGCTACACCACCAACGCGGGCAACACCCTGGTCGCCGCGGCCCGCAAGAACGGCCGCACCATCATCGTGTCGGTGATGAACCCGCAGTCCGGCGCGACCAACGCCGTCTACACCGAGGCGACGAAGCTGCTCGACTGGGGCTTCTCGGCAGCGGACCACACCACGTCGGTGGGCACGCTGAACGCCGCGGCGCCCGAGCGGCCGGCCGACGCGGGCACCGCACCGGACTCCGCGCGGGCCGGGCGCGGCGCGGCGCAGGCCCCCGAGGAGGCGCACGCCGCCCCGGTGGCGTCGCGTTCCGCGGTGGCCTCGCCGACGGCCTGGGCGGTCGGCGGCGCGCTGGTGCTGCTCGCCGCCGCGTCGGTGGTCGTGCTGCGGCGCCGAGCAGCCGCGAAGAACCGGTAAAGCTCCTGGCAGAGGGGTACGCTCGGTGATCGGGCGGTCGAGCCGGGCGGTGGGCGCGAGTCGGCGGCCGCCCGTGCGCTGACGCGCGCCGCCGGAGGGGGAGCTGTAGCCGCATGAGCCGTCGTTCGACCGGGTTGGTGTCCACGTGGGCCGAGATCCAGCGCCAGCAGCAGCGGCAGACGGAGGCTCAGCACCGGGCCCGGGAGCAGCAGCGGCGCGAGGCCGAACGGCGGCAGCGGGCCGCGGAACGCGCGCTGGCCCGCTCGCAGAAGGAGCAGCAGGCGGCCTACCGGCGCCGCCGCGAGGACGACGCCCGCCGGCGCACCGAGGAACTGGAGCGCCGCAGCGAGGAGTTGGCGGGGCTGCTGCGGGCGGGCTGCGCGGCGCCGGTCTTCTCGCCCGAAGCGCTGGTGCTCCCCGAGGAGTTGGAGCCGTTCGCGCCGGGCCCGCTGGCGGTGCCGGTGGCCATGCCGCGGCTGGAGAGCTACGCTCCCGCGCACCGCTCGGCGTGGGGCCTGGGCCGCCAGGACCGGCAGGTGCGCGAGCGGTACGAGCACGACCTGGGGGTGGCGCGGGCCGCGGAGACCCAGCGGCAGCACCAACTCGCCGACTACCAGGAGCGGTACCGGCGCTGGGCGGAGCAGCGGCTGGCCGAGATACGCCGGCACAACGCGGGGGTGCGCGACTCGCTGGAGCGGCTGCGCGGCGGCGAACCGGACGCGGTGGAGGAGTACTTGACGGGGGCGCTGTACTCGTCGCGGGCGTGGCCGGAGGGGTTGCCGCGGCAGGTGTCGGCGACTTTCGAGGCGCCCGAGCGGCAGTTGGTGCTGAACTGGGAGCTGCCGGCGTTCTCGGTGGTGCCGGAGGCGGCGCTGGTGCGGTACATGCCGAGCGTGGACCGGGACAAGGAGGTGGCGCGGCCGGTCACCGAACGGCGGGCCGCCTACCGGGACCTGCTCGCGCAGTGCCTGCTGCTGGTGCTGCGCGAGGTGTTCGGCGCGGACTCCTTCGGCCTGCTCGGCTCGGTGGTGCTCAACGGCTTCGTGGACGACACCGATCCCGCGACCGGGCACCGTACCCCGGTGTTCCTGGCCACCGCGATGGTCTCCCGGGCGGACTTCGACGCGGTGAACCTCGTGCAGGTCAACGCGGTGGACTGCCTGGTCGACGGTCTGGGCGGGCAGTTGTCGGCGCGGCCGGACCGCAGGGCGGCGGTGGTGCCGGTGCGGCAGCCGGGCGAGGCGGGCCGCGGGGTGGTCACGCACGGCGGCGGCGAGGAGCCGGACCTGCTGACGATGGACCCGCTGGAGTTCGAGGAGCTGGTCGCGGAGCTGTTCCGGGCGATGGGCATGAGCGCGGTCACCACGGTGCGGTCCGGCGACGGCGGGGTGGACGTGGACGCGCTGGACCCGGACCCGATCCGCGGCGGCAAGATCGTGGTGCAGGTCAAGCGGTACCGCAACACCGTCACGCCCAGCGCCGTACGCGACCTGTACGGGACCGTGCAGTCGCTCGGCGCCAACAAGGGCGTGCTGATCACCACTTCGGGCTTCGGCCCGACCTCGCACGCCTTCGCCAACGGCAAGCCGCTGACGCTGGTGTCGGGTACGGACCTGGTGGAGCTGCTGCACCAGCACGGCCTGGGCGGGCGGTTGGGCGGCGGACCGGCCGCGCGCGCGAGCGAGGGAACGCCGACTGCCGGGCAGGGGCTCGGACTTGACGACGAACCGGACGCGAGCGTGCTGGGCATGTGGTGGGCCGGGGAGGTGGCGCTGGACGTGTGCGCGCTGGTGTGCGCGGGCGGCCGGGTGCTCGGCGACGACCACTTCGTCTTCTACAACAACCCCCGCACCCCCGACGGCAGCGTGCGGATGATGCCGGGCCTGGGCGGCGACAAGGCGGCGATCTGGGTGAGCTTCGACCGGCTGCCGGCCACCGCCGACCGGGTGGTGCTGGTCGCCGCGATCGACCCCGAGGTCAATCCGGACGCCGATCTGGCCGGGTTCACCGACGCCCGGATACGCCTGACCGACCCGGAGGGCAGCGAGGCGGACCGGCTGGACGTCTCCGACGGCCGCCCGGGCGAGACCGCCCTGGTGCTGGGCTCCTTCCGCAGGCGGTCAGGCGACGACTGGACCTTCGTGCCCGGCGGCAAGGGCTACCAGGGCCCCGGCGGCCTGGTCGAGCTGGTGCAGGAGCACGGCATCGAGGTGGAGTAGCGCGACCGCGGATCGGAGTGTGCTAGAGTCACCGTAGGGACTTATAGGTCCGCGCCCTTCTGATGGCGCCTCGTCCCTCTCTCCCCTCGGTTCTCCACCGAGCGTGGTCTGTTCTCCGATCGACACGGCGACGGCCGATCCTCGTCCTCGCCCGACTTCCCGCGGTACCCGGAGCGTGCATCCCTCCGCTCGGGCCGCAACTCCCTCACGCCCTACGGCGGCGTACGGCGCCGCCCGTCTGATCCATCCGTCCGCGAAAGGACGACATCCATGACCGACATTCTCGAACGCCCGCTGAACCGGCAGGAGTTGCCGCAGCGGGTGACCGGCGTGCTCGACACCGAGCGCGGCGGACAGGCCCGGCTGCGCGGCCCCGGCCTGCTCCCCTCCCCCGACGACCCGGCCGTGCCGCAGGCGCTGGTCCGCCGGGCCGGGCTGCGCAGGGGCGACCTGGTCGAGGGCACCGCCGGCAAGCCCGGCACCCTCGCCGACGTGCGGTCCGTCAACGGGCGGCCGCCGGCCACCCCGCGCCCCCACTTCGGCGACCTCACACCGCTGCACCCCAACGAGCCCCTGCGGCTGGAGAGTTCCGCGCTCAAGGGCTCCTCGGCCGCCGCCGGGCGGGTCATCGACCTGATGGCGCCGATCGGCAAGGGCCAGCGCGCCCTGATCGTGGCCCCGCCCAAGGCCGGCAAGACCGTGCTGCTGCAGGGCATCGCCGCCGCGGTCGCCACCAACCACCCCGAGGCGCACCTGATGGTGCTGCTCGTGGACGAACGCCCCGAGGAGGTCACCGACATGCGGGCGAGCGTCCGCGGCGAGGTGATCTCCTCGACCTTCGACCAGCCCGCCCGGCAGCACATCCAGGTCGCCGAGCTCGCGATCGAGCGGGCGAAGCGGATGGTCGAGCAGGGCCGCGACGTGGTGATCCTGCTCGACTCCCTGACCCGGCTGTGCCGCGCCCACAACAACAACGGCGCCGGCAGCGGCCGCACGCTCTCCGGCGGCGTGGACGCCGCCGCCCTGCTCGGCCCCAAGCGGCTGTTCGGCGCGGCCCGGCTGGCCGAGGAGGGCGGTTCCCTGACGATCCTCGCGACCGCCCTGGTCGACACCGGTTCGCGCGCCGACGACTTCTACTACGAGGAGCTCAAGAGCACCGGCAACATGGAGTTGCACCTCGACCGCTTCCTCGCCGAACGCCGGGTCTTCCCGGCGATCGACATCACCACCTCGGGCACCCGGCGCGAGGAACTGCTCGTCCCCGCCGACGAGTTGGCGGTCCGCTACCACCTGCGCCGCGCGCTCGTGAACCGCGACCCGCACGGCGCCACCGAGGTCCTCCTCGCCCGCCTGCGCGAGACCGCCACGAACGCGGACTTCCTCCGCAACGCCCGCGCCACCGTGCCCGGCGCCTCCTGACGCCCCGGAGCCTCACCACGCCCCCCGGCGCCTCGTCGGACCTCAGGCACCCCGGCGCCCGGGGGCACCGCGGAAAATCGGGTGCCTCCGGCGCCGGGAACCGGCAGGATCGCCGGATGACCGACAGGGAACCGACGGGCCGAATCCTCCCGGGCCGGCTCCTTCCGGGCCACTTTCTTCGGAACCGCTTCCTCCGGGACGGCTTCGTGAAGGTGGAAGGCGCGTTCGCGAGGAGCACCGCACAGGAGTGCGCGGCCCTGCTGTGGGAGCAGACCGGGTGCGACCCGGACGACCCGGCCACCTGGACCGAACCGGTGCACTGGGTCGGTGGCATGGCGCAGGCTCCCTTCACGGAGGCGGCCAACACCCCGGTGCTGCATGCCGCGTTCGACCTGCTGGTGGGTGCGGGCCGGTGGGCGCCGCGCTCCGGGCTCGGCTCCTTTCCGCTGCGCTTCCCGCACCCGGTGGAGCCCGACGACGCGGGCTGGCACATCGATGCCAGCTTCCTGCCCCCGGGCGCGCGGCAGTACCGCGTCAACACGCGCTCCGAGGGCCGCGCGCTGCTGATGCTCTTCCTGTTCACGGACGTGGCGGAGGCCGACGCGCCCACCCGTATCCGGATCGGCTCGCACCTGGACGTGCCGCCGGTGCTGCGGCCGTACGGCGAGGAGGGCACGTCGATCTTCACCGTCGCGAAGGAGGTGGACGAGGCGAGCGCCCATCGCCCGCTCGCCCTGGCGACGGGACAGGCCGGGGACGTGTACCTGTGCCACCCCTTCCTGGTGCACGCGGCGCAGCCGCACCACGGCAGCCGGCCCCGTTTCCTGGCGCAGCCGCCGCTGCATCCGGCCGAGCCGCTGCGGCTGGAGCGGCCGGACGGGGCGTACTCCCCGGTCGAGCTGGCCATCCGCGCCGGCCTGGCCGCGCCGCCGCGGGAAGCCCCGACGCTCGGCCCGGCGCCGGACATCGGTTAGCGTGCACCGCATGCTGCATGGACGGGGAGCCGAAGCGGACACGGTCGAGGCGCTGCTGGACGGGGCGCGGGCGGGCCGCAGCGGGGTGCTGGTGGTGCGCGGGGACGCCGGGATCGGCAAGACCGCGCTGCTGGCGCACGCGGTGGAGTGCGCACGCGCGGCGGATTTCACGGTGATGCGAAGCTCGGGCGTCGAGTTCGAGGCCGAACTGCCTTACGCCGGCCTTGAGTTGCTGCTGCGCAAGGCGATGGGCGCGATCGGGTCGGTGCCGGAGCCGCAACAGCGGGCGCTGCGTGCGGCGTTCGGGCTGACCGCGGGGAACGCGGGCGAGCCGATGTTCGTCGGTCTCGCGGTGCTGTCGTTGCTGTCGGGGCACGCGGGCGACGGGCCGCTGCTGTGTGTCGTCGACGACGCGCAGTGGCTGGACCGGGCGTCCGCCGACGCGCTGGCGTTCGCGGCCAGGCGGCTGGACGCGGAGGGCGTGGTGATGCTCTTCGCGGCCCGCGACGGCGAGGGGGCGTTCGTCGCGCCGGGGCTGCCCGAGCTGCGGCTGGGCGGGCTCGACGCGACGGCGGCCGGCACGCTGCTGGCCGAGCGCGGCGCCGGGCTGGGCACGGCCGTGCGGCGCAGGGTGCTGGCCGAGGCGCAGGGCAACCCGCTGGCCCTGCTGGAGCTGCCGCTCGCGCTGGACCCGGCCGGCGGAGCCGACGGCTCCGGCGCGGCCGGCGCGGCGGGTCCCGGCGCGGACCTCGGGCCCGACCCGCTGCCGCTGACCAGCAGGCTGGAGGCCGCCTTCCACGGCCGGGTCGCCGACCTGCCACGCGGCACGCAGACGCTGCTGCTGATCGCCGCCGCCGACCACACCGGCCACCCGGACACCCTGCTCGCCGCCGCCACCGCGCTCGGCGTCGGCGTGGACGACCTGCCGCCCGCGCAGGACGCGGGGCTCGTCCTGGTCGACGAGGAGGACCGGCTGCGGTTCCGCCATCCCCTGATGCGGGCCGCGATCCACCAGCGGGCCCCGCTGCCGGAGCGGCTGGCCGCCCACCGGGCGCTGGCCGAGGCGGCCGACCCGGTGCACGACCCGGACCACCGCGCCTGGCACCTGGCGATGGCCGCGACCGGCCCGGACGAGGAGGTGGCCGCCGCCCTGGAGGCCACCGCGGCGCGGGCCCGCCGGCGCAGCGGCCACTCCGCCGCATCGGTCGCCTACGAGCGCGCCGCCCGGCTGAGTACCGACTCGACCGCCCGCGCCGACCGCCTGCTGCTGGCCGCCGAGGCCGCCTCGGAGGCCGGCGAGCTGCCCCGGGCCCGGGACTTCGCCGAGCAGGCCGCCCGTGTGGCGGCTCCGGTCCTCTCCCCCGGCTCCGCGGCGGAGGCGGTGATACGCGCCAGGACGCTGTACGTAAGGGCGCTCGCCGACTTCTGGCAGGGCGCCTTCCCCGGCGCGCACCGGATGCTGCTGGTGGGCGCCGACGCGGTGGCCGTGGTGGACCCGGAACGGGCCGGGCGGATGCTGGTGCAGGCGGTGCACACCGCGTGGTACCTGGGCGCCGCCGAGGTCGAGGAGACCGTACGGCGGCTGGCGGCACTGGAGTTGCCCCGGGACGCGGCGATCCGCCCGGTCGCGGACTTCTTCGCCGGCGCGCTGGGGGTACCGGGCCCTGCCTCCGCCTCCGCCCCGCCGACTCCGGAGGAGTTGCTGCCGGCCGCGGCCGCGGTGCGGGCCGCCAATGGCGGCGACGCCGACCCCCGCGAGCTGGTGATGCTCTGCGCGGCCGGCATGCTGCGCGGGCAGGACGATCAGACGTACGAACTCGCCGCCCAGCTGGCGACCGAGAGCCGGGACAGCGGCGGGGTGGGGCGGCTGGCCACGGTGCTGTTCTTCCGGGCCGAGGTGGAGGTGTTCGAGTCGCGGATCGCCGAGGCGTACGCCACCGCGGCCGAGGGGCTGCGGATCGCCCGGGACACCCAGCAGGCGCAGTGGGTCAGCCAGTTGAGCGGTGCGCTGGCGCAGGTGGCCGCGCTGCGGGGCGACGAGGAGGAGTGCCGCGCCCACGTCGCCGAGGCGCTGGCGGCCGCACCGGGCGCGCCGACCGCGCCGGGTGCCGGATGGGCGTACTGGTCGCAGGGCCTGCTCGACCTCGGCCTGGGCCGGGCCGGATCGGCCCTGGAGCGGCTGGAGTTGCTCACCGAGCCGCTGCTGCGGCACCACATCTGCACCACCCGCAGCGTGCCGGACCTGGTGGAGGCGGCGGTCCGCCTCGGTGAACCCGGGCGCGCGGCCGAGCCGTTCGCCAGGTTCGAGCGGTGGGCGCGGCGCACGGGGCAGGACTGGGCGGAGGCCATGGTGGCCCGCTGCCGGGCACTGCTGGCCCCCGACGACCAGGCGGAGGCGTACTTCACGGCGGCGCTGGCCGCGCACGACCCGCACCGGCGCGCGCTGGAGGCGGCCCGCACCGAGCTGCTGTACGGGGAGTGGCTGCGGCGGGCCCGGCGCAGAAGCGAGGCGGCCGGGCGGCTGCGGTCCGCGCTGGAGGTCTTCGAACGGCTCGGCGCCCGCCCGTGGACGGAGCGGGCCCGCGGCGAACTCGGCGCCTCCGGCGCGCTGGTGACGGTGCATCAGGAGACGCGGTCACTCGCCGAGCAGGCGGGGCTCACCCCGCAGGAGGGGCAGATCGTCCGGCTGGCCGCGCACGGCCTGTCGAACAAGGACATCGCCGCACGGCTGTTCCTCAGCCCGCGCACGGTCGGCTACCACCTGTACAAGGCGTACCCGAAGCTGGGCGTCGCCTCGCGCGGCGAACTGTCCGGGCTGCTGGCCTGAGTTCGGCCCGCCCGGCCCGAACGCGCGGACGGGCCCGCCCGGTTGCCAGAACCGGGCGGGCCCGCCGATCGCGGCCGTGCGACCGCGGTGCCGGTGTCAGATGACGACGCCGTGGCTGCCCAGGTAGGCGACCGGGTCGATGTCCGAGCCGTAGCTCGGCGTGGTGCGCACCTCGAAGTGCAGGTGCGGCCCGGTGACGTTGCCGGTCGCGCCCGAGATGCCGATCTGCTGGCCCTCGGTGACGGTCTGGCCGGCCGAGACCAGCGCCTGCGACAGGTGGCCGTACAGGGTGTACTTGCCGTCGGCGTGGCGGACGATCACGTCGTTGCCGTACGCGCCGTCCCAGCCGGCCGACACGACGGTGCCCGCGGCGACGACGTGCACCGGGGTGCCGGAGCCGACGAGGAAGTCGACGCCGGTGTGCGAGCCGCTGGACCACAGCGAGCCCGACGCCTTGTAGCCGGTGCCGATGGCGGCGTCGCCGACCGGCTTCATCCAGCCGGTGCCGGCGGTGGTCGTGGCGGCGGCGGTGGACGCGGTGGCGGTCTTCGCCGCGGTCTTCGCCTGCGGCGCGGCCTTCGCGGCGTCGAGGGTCAGTACGGTGCCGGGGCGGATCAGGCCGGGGTTCGCCCCGATGACGGCCTTGTTGTCCTGGTAGAGCTGCTGCCAGCCGCCGGTGACGTGCTGCGCGGTGGCGATCTTGATCAGGGTGTCGCCCGTGACGACCTTGTACGTGGCCGAGGCGGCGGTCGCGCTCTGCGCCGGGGTGGCCGCGCCCGCGCCGGTCGCGGCGACCAGCGGCAGCACGAGTGCGGCGCCGCCGGCGCCGGCGGCCACGTAGAGGCGGGTGAGACGGCGGCCGTTGCGGACCTTGGGCTTGCGGTGCCGGCTGTGTGCGGGCATGGGGGATGTCCTCTCCTACGCCTGCGAGGTGAGCTGTCGGGTTCGGGCAGGAGATGCCCGGCCGCGGATGCGGCTTCACCCCGAGCCGCCCGGGTGCGCCCGCCGGCGGTGCGGCGGTCGACTCGGGCGGCGGCTTACCTGGTTCCCCCGCTCCTGCCATGTCGGTGTTCGGGTGATCCGCGTAGCGGGCGGTGGCAGGACTCGGCGGTCCGCCCGGCGGAGGGGAAGCGGGTTGCCCCGCACGAGACGGAACGTAGGGGACGCCGCTCCACCCGGGCAAACGGCCCTTCCCCACCCCCGGGCGCCCCCGTCACCGTATGTGCCCGCGCTCCCGGATGTCCGTTATGCCGCCCTTACTTCAGGTGTGCCACCCGCCACCGTCCATCACGGTGCGCCGGTCGCGCTGACTCGGCGTATCACGGCCGACCGCGGACCGTACTCATCCGGTGATCCCGCTCACACGTTTCCGAATTGCCCTGATTCGTACGGTTCTTGGGTGCGCTCCCTTCGCGGGAGGAGCCGCACCTCCGCAGGGGCACCCCGGGGGGAACCTCAGAACGTGCCGGGGGCGCCGATGAGGCGATGGTCGAGGGTGCGGGAGAGCCGGTAGGCGACCGGGCGGAAGCCGATCGCGGGGAAGTGCCCGGCGGCGTGCGGCGACGCGGACGGCCACTGCGCCGACATGTAGCGATGCCC
The DNA here is from genome assembly GCF_040702025.1 of Streptomyces sp. NPDC088194. Lineage (NCBI taxonomy): Bacteria > Bacillati > Actinomycetota > Actinomycetes > Kitasatosporales > Streptomycetaceae > Streptomyces > Streptomyces sp. NPDC088194. The sequence goes on from NZ_JBFBIV010000099.1 coordinate 24,426, forward strand.
GGCGTCGTACGCCCAGGCGAGCGCGGTCGCGAGGAGCACCCGGCTGATCCCCTCCCCACGGAAGGCGGGCTCGACGTACGCCTCGACGAGTTCGACGCAGGCCGCCGGGACGACCGGGTCCGGCTGCGCGGGCACCAGCAGCACCATGCCGATCTCCTCGCCGCGCCGGGAGGCGATCCACGCACCGCAGCGGGAGTCCGAGAGCGCACCGGCGTAGTGCACGCGCAGCGCCGCGAGCGCGGCTTCCGGCTGCGGCTGGAAGGTGGCGGTGCCGCGCTGCCGCCGGGCGGACTCCGCGGCCATCCGGCCGATCTGCGGCAGGTCGCCGGGCCCGGCCCGGCGGATGGCCAGTCCCTCGACCCCGCGCGGCTGCCGCCCGCGGGCCTTGACCGCCATCAGCCCGTGCACCCGCTCCCGGCCGAAGCCGAGGTCGGACCACGGCGTGGTGCCGACCTCGCCGGCCGGCACGTCGACGTAGTGCACCAACCGCCGCTCGGCGACGAGCCGATCGGCGACCCGTACGTACAGCGCGCGCAGCACCTCGCTCTCGCGGCCGGAGGGGAGCGCGTGGCCGCCGTGCGGGACGAGCGCGGAGCGCGGGTGGCTGCGCAGGGCGGCGGGGTCGTCGGGGGCGAGGTCGAGCGGTATCGCCGCGAGGTGACCGATCAGGCCGCCCTCGCCGTCGAGGGCGCGGACCGCCTCGATGCCGGGCACCTGGTGGAGCTTGCCGAGCAGCTCCTCGCCGCGCACCGGACCGTCCGCGAGCCAGGACCGCTGCGACGGAGGACGCCGGGCCCGGGCGAACCAGCGGTCGTACCGCTGGACGGCAAGAGGTATGTGCTCGGTGGTCAGCGGCGCGGTGGCGACAGTCATGGTGCTCGTGGACGCTAGTGGTGGGCGCCGTCCCAGGGCAAGGCGGATCCGGCCGGGGCCGGGGACAGGTCGGGACGGGTGCCGCCAACCGCGCGAAACGCCGTGCCCGGCAGGGGCGTTCGGCCGCCGCAGGCGCCCACCGGGCGAGGCGCCGAGGGCACGCCGGCGCCCGCCGACCCGACGGCTCGGGCTTGCCGTCGCCGCCTCACCCGGTCCACGCCGGATGCCGCGGGTCGTCCGCGCGCACCAGGACGTCCGCGGCCTCCTCGGGCAGCGCCTCGCGGGCGTACCGCTCGTACGCGGGCAGGGTCCACTGCTCCTGCGGCGGGGTGCGCCGGGCGAGCGCCGCCGGGGACAGCCGCAGATGGACCGTGAGGTCGAACGGCAGCCCCTGCCCGAGCAGCAGCGGCCCGTCGAGCAACAGGACGCCGCCGGGCGGGAGTTCGACGTAGTCGGCCCGGGTGGAGCGGTCCGTGCCGGGGTCGCGCAGCGAGGGCAGGGCGCGGCCGCTGCCGCCGGGGCCGAGCGGGTCGAGCACTTCGCGGCGCAGCGCCCCGGTGTCGAGCCAGAGCTGGTAGTACGCGTCGACGTCCTCGTGGCCGTACTCCAGTCGCAGCGAGGCGGGACGCCAGAACGACTCGGCGCCGACCCGCAGGACCGGTCGGCCGAGCGCGGGCAGCGCGGCGGCGACGGCATCGGCGAGGTCCGCGGGGCGGGCGGCGGGGGCGCCGTCCACCGCGACCCGCCACCACGGGCCGGGCGGGCGGCCGTCGGCGATCCGCTCGGCGAGGGCGTCGGCGAGTCTGGGCCAGGTGATGGGGATCGGCTGCACCCGGCCATCCTGCCGGAGCCGCCTCGGGCGTCACCCCGGCGGCTCGCCGTCACCCGATCGGACGAGGTGACACGGCATCCGTACCGGGCGGCCCCGGCACGGGCGCCGGAACGGCCGGGAAGCGGGGAGGGCCGGAGGGAGCGGGCACATCCGGGCGGCGTTCCGGCCAGGGCCCGACGCACCTCGTACCCCTCCTCACTCCGGTGGTGGAAATCAGCTACAAATCACCCATTTGCCACCGAGCGCGATCTATTACTTTTTGTGAGCCTGGAAGAACTCACGGTGACCGTCCCCATCACCTCAGGAGAAGAGCCCCATGATCCTGTCCATCTCCGGCGTCGTGCTTCTCGGCGTCATCTGCTTCCTGTTCTTCCGCAAGGACGGCCTGAAGGTGTCCCACGGAGTGGTCTGCGCCCTCTTCGGGTTCTACCTCGCGGGCACCGCCATCGCCCCCAGCATCACCGCGGGTGGAGCGAGCCTGGCCAGCCTGATCGGCGGGCTCAAGATCTAGCGCCGTCCCCGACGGCCACTCCTGCCCCTCCCCCTCGGGCCCGGCAGCGGTCGATCCGCTCCCGGGCCCGTCACCGTTCCGCTCCCCAGCCCTCGTTCCCGAGCGCACCCGCGCACCTCCGCACCTCGCACCTGATCTCCCCGTGCTTCCCCCCAGCCGCGTTCCCCGCAGCTCTCCGCGCGTGTCCCCCCGCGCAGCGGCGTCCCCCATGCGCCGTCCCCCACCCGAACCACCCATGGAGCAACCCGTGGCCAGGCGTCCCCTTCCCAGCATCCTCAGCACCCGACCGGCGCTCGTCCGCGGCCGTGATCTGGCGCGCACCGCGGCCGACGGCGCCGGCGACGTGCTGCACCCCGTCATCACCATCGCCCGAGGCATGCGCAGGCAGGCGTCCTGGGCCGGCGGGTGGTGGGGCCGCACCCCGAAGGACCGGCGCGGACCGGCGCTGCTGCTGGCCGTCGCAGCGGTCGTGATCGTGGCGATGATGCCGTACGGGCCGATCCTCGGTGTCGCCGCGCTGGTCGCCTCGGCCGCGTGGATGGGCCGGGACCGCGCCGCCACCGCGCCGGCCGGGCCGACCGAGGCCGAGGGCGTACGCCTCCAGTCGCTCTACGAGGCGCTGGTGCCGTACCTGTCCGACGCGGGCGACCCGGCGCCGCTGTACGCGCACGACGGCGGCTGGGACCGGGCGTTCAGCTCGTACGAGTTCCAGGACGGCCGGCTGATGCGGCTGCACCTGCGCTATCCGGCGTACTTCACCGACGGCGAGGCGGACTCCCGCGCCCGGGTGGAGCAACTGCTGCACGCCAAGGCCGGGCGCGGCCGCGAGTACCGCTTCGACTGGAACGAGGAGGAGAACCACCTCACCCTCACCACCCTGCCGCCGCTGCCGACCGACATCGTCGCGCAGCGGTTCGTCACTTCCCCGGGCGAGACGGTGCTCGGCTTCACCGACACCGACACGGTGCAGCGGACCGTGCCGGTCGCGGTGCCGGCCGGCGAGGAGTGCGACGGCGACCAGCCGACCACCCGGGACGCGCCGCCAGTGGTGTGGCGCACCGGCGCCCGCTCCACCGAGCCGCACCTGCTGGCGCTCGGCCAGCCCGGCACCGGTACGACCAGCCTGCTGCGGTCGATCGCGCTCCAGGCGCTGGTGCACGGCGACGTGGTGGTGGTGGACGGCAGCGGCACCGGGGAGTACGCGTGCCTGGCCGGGCGGCCGGGCGTGCTCGCCGTCGAGGACGGACTGCTCGGGGCGTCGGCGACGCTGGAGTGGGCCGCGCACGAGACCGAGCGGCGGCTGATCGCGGTGAACCGGGCCCGGCAGGCGGGGAATCCGGTCGCCGAGGACGTACGGCGGCCGCTGTGGATCGTCGTCGACCGGCCGACCGCGCTCACCCAACTCGCGCTCGCCGAGGGGCGGCCCGACCCGCAGGCGCTGCTGGACGTCCCGCTGCGGCACGGGCGCACCGCGAACGTCGCGGTCGCGGTGGCCGATCAGCTCGACGCGACCGAGGCGCTGGCGCCCGTGGTGATCTCGCAGACCCGGGCCAGGGTGGTGCTCGGGCCGCTCGCACCCGAGCACGTGCAGGCCGTCCTCGGGGCGCCGCAACGCACCACCCCCGCGGGTGACGTGCCCCCCGGGCGCGGCTACGCCCGACTGGGCACCGGCCCCGTGCTCCGGCTCCAAGTGCCCGCCACGCCCGACCCCTTCGACGAGGAGGCCCCCGCCGCACACCGTTCCGCGGTCCTCGCCCTCCTCCCCTCCGACGGCGCCCCCCTCTCCACCCCGACCCCACCCGAACCCGAGCGGAACTCCACGTCCGAAACGGTCACCCTCCGCAAGGAAGCGGTTGTCCGCACGGTCGCCGACCTGGAGCTCGGCTAGCCCCTGCGGGGTGGCCGCCTCGCCTTTGTCTGACGGTGCGTCGTGGTTGGCCGCGCAGTTCCCCGCGCCCCTGCGGTTGCCCGCCGTCGTGGTGGCGGTTCGTGTCCGTCTCCGGCCCGGTGGCCGGCTGGTCGCGCAGTTCCCCGCGCCCCTACGGCACCCCGCCATCGGACTTACGGCTCCTTGCCGCCTCACGGCCGGTGGCCGGCTGGTCGCGCAGTTCCCCGCGCCCCCACGGCACCCCGCCATCGGACTTACGGCTCCTTGCCGCCTCACGGCCGGTGGCCGGTTGCGCGCGCAGTTCCCCGCGCCCCTGAGGGGGTTGCTCGCCGTCGTCGTCCGACGGCCCCCGGGCTCGGGCCACC
>NZ_JBFBIV010000100.1:0-28422 GCF_040702025.1 Streptomyces sp. NPDC088194
GCTGCGCGCTGTGCAAACGAACCACTGCGCTACGCGCGGTGGTTGACGCCTCGCTTCGCTCAGCGTGACCGCGCTTCGCGCGGTCTGTCCGGCTCCGCCGGACTGTCAATCCCTCCGCTTCGCTTCAGGATTGATGGTCCGTCACCGGTCCTGCTCCGCAGGGCCGGTGACGGACTGTAGGCCCGCGCTCCGCTTGGGCCTGGCGGTGCACTCCCTAGTAGTTGCGGCCGCAGTCGGACCTCGCACGGTGTGGGGTGGGCAACGGGCGGGTGGGCGCCTTGATTTCCTTCGGTGCCAGCGCTTCCTCCGGAACGGGAGCGGGCGTATCCGCGAGGGCGGGCTGTACCCCTCAACTGGTAGTGGATCGTGCACTGAGCCACACTCGAAATGATGCCGGGGAGAGGACAAGCCGGGCTGAGCACGTGACGGGGCCGCCGATCGGTGTCAGCTCCCACCGGCCCAGCAGGGATGCCAGGATCACGGTCGCTTCAGCCTCTCCGAACTCTTCCCCGATGCATTTGGTGGCGCCCGCGCCGAAAGGCAGGTACGAGCCGCGCGTGGCCGGCGGGCTCGCGAGCCAGCGGTCCGGCTCGAAGCGGGCGGCATCGTGGTAAAAGTCCTCCCGGCGGTGCAGGAGATAGGGGCTGATCAGCACCATACTGCCCGCTTCGAGCCGGTGGCCGCCCAGCGTGGTGTCGTGTGTGGCGGTCCGCAGCGTCAGCCAGCCCGGCGGGTATAGCCGCAGGGTCTCTTTCACGACTCGGCCGGTCAGCTCCAACTGCGGCAGATCCGCGGCGCCTGCCGCCCGCCCGCCGAGCACCGCGTCCACCTCCGCCCGCACCGCGGCGAGGACGTCCGGCCGGCCCGACAGTAGGTGGACGGCCCACACCACGGCCGATGACGTCGTCTCTCCGCCGGCCAGCAGCAGCACGGCAACCTGGTCGGAGAGCTCCTGGTACGACAGCGCGTGACCTTCCTCGTCGCGAGCAGCCAGCAATCGCGACATCAGGTCGTCCTGCCCGGTACCGAACTCGCTGTAGCCCTCGATGAGCCGACGGACTTGGGTCTGCCAGTGGTCGAGGGCCCGTGCGTAGCGGCGGTTGCCCGGCGTGGGCAGTCGGCCGATGCCGGGCAGTGCCGCCCGGGAGGTGAGGCCGCCGAGGAAGACGTCGAGGGCGCTCCGCAGCTCCCGTGTCTCCTGTCCGCCCAGCCTGGACGAGAACAGGGCGGTGAGTGCCACGCCAGTGGTCAGTTCGAACATGGCTTCGGTGAGATCGAGTTCCTGGCCGTCCTGCCAGTCGGCGGTGGCCGCCGTCACCTGCTCGCGCATCACCTCGACATAGCCGCTCAAGTGTTCGTGCCGGAAGGCGGGTTGCATCACCAGTCGCTGCCGGCGGTGGTCGTGGTATCCAGCGGTGGCGAGGCCCGCGCCCATGGCCTGGCGCACTTTGTCGTAGACAGGGCCGGTGCGATCGAACCGCCGGAAGTCGGTCAACACCTCGTGAGCCACGTCCGGGTGACAGGCCACGAACGCCCGCCACGGCCCGAGCCGCACCCGCGCCAGATCCCCGTATGCCGGCAGCGACTCCAAGAATCCCAGCGGGTCCCGCCGTAGCCGCAGGAGGTGGCCGACCACCGGCCGTTTTCCTGGCACGCGCGTGAATTCCGTAGCGCCATCGCCCACTGTCAGGCTCCGTTTCCGCTCGAGTCGCCCGGGGCTCATCCGTCCCCGGTCTCCCGGGGCGGCCTGGTCCTCTTCTGTCGGTTCCGGCGGCGACGGGATGCCGCTACCGGAGTCGCTGCGACCGGAGCATAACCATGCCAGTAGGGGCAGTTGCGCCGCCGTCACCACGCGGTGGTGGCTCAGGGCGCGGTGGTGAGAGCCTCCGGTTGGGTGGTGGGGCGTGCGTGCGTCAAATATTGATGTGCGCTAGCCTCTGGACCCAGGTTCTACACCCGGTGCATGTGCGGGGTTTCCGCTTCGCCCGGGATGGGGCGGCTCAGGGCAGTGGTGGTGGACATGGAACCGCTTCCGCATCAGATCGAGGCATCCGATGCGGCGGTGCGGAGACTCGAATTGCAGCCGGGCAGGGAATCCCTGTGCAGGGGCTTCGGGCTCAGGTCATTGCGGCGACTGGTGAGAACTCTCGAATCTGAGACAGCGTCACTCACCATGAGATAACGCCCTCACGACAGCGTCCGCCCACCCGGTCTCCCACAACCGTTGAGGTGGCCGATCCGGGTCAGCTCGCTGTGGGTGCCGGTGTGGTTCGCGGTTCATCGGCGAGCGCGGGGGTGTCGTTAACGCCCAGGCGGAGGTGTTCGACGTGGTAGAGGGCCTGGTCGAGGAGTTCGGCGACGTGGTTGTCGTAGAGGGCGTAGACGATGGAGCGGCCCTGGCGGGTGCCGGTGACCAGGCCGAGGTTGCGCAGCAGCCGGAGCTGGTGGGAGCACGCGGACTGCTCCATGTCGACCGCCGCCGCCAGTTCGGTGGCGGGCAGGGGGCCCTCGCGCAGGCGGGCAAGGATCAGCAGCCGCGACGGCGTAGCCAGGGCCTGGAGGGTGGCGGCGACTTTCGGTGCGTTCTGCGCGGTGAGCGCGGCCTGCGGCACAGCGCTGTCGGTCGGGGTGTTCGCTCCGTGGCCCATGGGAACCATTCTACGGAAATGAACGAATGAATGACTGTTCATGTTTTCCTGTACGGTGAAGGCGTCGGACAACTCTCCTGAGAAGGGCTTGCCTCGCCATGTCCACCACCGTGACCAAGCCCGCGCCGGCTACCTCCGCCGGTATGCCGCCGCGGCGGCGTACCCGGGTGCTGGCGCTGCCGGAGGCCCGCTGGGCGCTGGCGGCGCTGGTGCTGTTCCTGGGTGCTCTGCCGCTGAACCTGCTGGGTGCCTCGGTGTGGTCGTGGGGTCCGCTGTTCGCCGCCGCCTATGTCTCCGGCGGCTGGGAACCTGGCTGGGCCGGGCTGAAGGCGCTGCGGGAGCGGACGCTGGACGTGGATCTGCTGATGGTGGTGGCCGCGATCGGCGCCGCGGCGATCGGCCAGGTGCTGGACGGGGCGTTGCTGATCGTCATCTTCGCCACCTCCGGGGCGCTGGAGGCGCTGGCGACCGCCCGTACGGCGGACTCGGTGCGCGGCCTGCTCGATCTCGCGCCGGCGACCGCGACGCGGATCAGCGATGGGGAAGATGAGGAGACGGTGGCCGCCGACCGACTCACGGTCGGCGACACCATCCTGGTGCGGCCCGGGGAGCGAGTCGGCGCCGACGGCCGGGTCCTGGAGGGAGCGAGCGAGGTGGACCAGGCCACCATCACCGGCGAACCGCTGCCCGTGGCCAAGAGGTACGGGGACGAAGTCTTCGCCGGCACCCTGAACGGCACCGGTGCGCTGCGCGTCAAGGTCGAACGTGACCCGTCGGACTCGGTGATCGCCCGGATCGTGAAGATGGTCGAGGAAGCCTCCGAGACCAAGGCGCCCACGCAGTTGTTCATCGAGAAGGTCGAGCAGCGCTACAGCCTGGGCATGGTCGCCGCCACCATCGCACTGTTCGCCCTGCCGCTGGCCCTGGGCGCCGCGTTGCAGCCGACACTGCTGCGCGCGATGACGTTCATGATCGTCGCCTCGCCGTGCGCGGTGGTCCTGGCCACGATGCCGCCGCTGCTGTCCGCGATCGCCAACGCCGGACGCCACGGCGTGCTGGTGAAGTCCGCCGTCGTCATGGAGCAGCTCGGGCAGATCGACGCCGTTGCGCTGGACAAGACCGGCACCCTGACCGAAGGCGCCCCCCGCGTCACCGAGGTCCGCCCACTTCCCGGTTCGGACCTGGACGGCGACACGGTGCTGCGCCTGGCGGCAGCGGCGGAGCACCCCAGCGAGCACCCGCTGGCCCGCGCCGTCGTGGACGCCACCCGCACCCGCGGCCTGGACATCCCCGTAGCCATCGGCTTCACCTCCACCCCCGGAACCGGCGTCACCGCCACCGTCGAAGGCCGCACGGTTTCGGTGGGCAGTCCCGCCCGCCTGCTCGACACCGCGGAGAACAAGCCCGCAGCGGTAGCCGCCGCCGAGTTGGAGAGCGAGGGCCGAACCGCGGTCCTGGTGTTCGTCGACGGCATCCCGGCCGGAGTGCTGGGCATCGCCGACACGCTCCGCCCCGAGGCCGCCGCCACCGTCACCGCGCTGACCGCACTGACCGGGAGCAGCCCGATCCTGGTCACCGGCGACAACCCGCGCGCCGCCGCCCGCCTGGCCGCCGACGTCGGCATCACCGACGTCCGCGCCGGACTGCTGCCGCAGGACAAGGTCAGCGCCGTTCGGGAACTGCACGACGCAGGGCGGAAGGTGCTGGTGGTCGGGGACGGTGTCAACGACGCCCCGGCGCTCGCCACCGCCCACACCGGCATCGCGATGGGACGCGCCGGATCGGACCTGGCCCTGGAGACCGCCGACGCCGTCGTCGTCCGCGACGAACTGGGCACCATCCCCACCGTCGTGGGCCTGTCACGCGCCGCCCGCCGCCTGGTCGTGCAGAACCTGGTCATCGCCGCAGCGTTCATCACCGGCCTGGTCGCCTGGGACCTGGCCGGCCACCTGCCGCTCCCGCTGGGTGTCGCCGGCCACGAGGGCTCCACCGTCATCGTCGGCCTCAACGGCCTGCGCCTGCTCGCCGACCGCGCCTGGCAGCGCGCCTGAGCTGTCTCTGGTCGACGTGCCGACCATGCCGAATGTTCGGGGTCCCCGCACGGCCGCCGGCAGCCGTGACCAGGCGCTTGACCACGGCCCGCAGTCGGTCGGCCGTGACCGCCGCGGCGTCGCCGGCGGGCCCCAGCCGGACGACGTCCAAAACCTGCGTCCACGAGGTGCGGTCCGGGGGAAGCGCGGCGACGAACGAGTACGGCCGGCCCGGCACCGCATGCTCCGATGAGCGGCCGTTGCGGCCGTGAACGAGGCAGAACAGCCGCTCCGGCGAGCAGGCAGCATCCGAACGCGGCCACGGCGAGACGTCCACAGTGAGCGCGAGCCGGGCCGGGCAGGACGCCTTCTCCGGCGGGCATCGCTCAGCTGGAGAACGCGTACCGGCCCCTGTCGGCCGGCCACGGAGGGGCGTGTGACCGACCGACCGTTCACTGGATCAGGTCAGTGTGCGGATGCTCGGGGGATGCCGGGCAGACGTAGATCTGCATGTTGTCCGCGCTGCCCACTTCCACCTCTGTCGGCTGCGCGGGGTCCTGGCCCGCGTAGTGAGAGGCAGCCGCGGCGGCCCGGTCTTCCTGCGGCGCCCAGCTGGGGCCTTGGTCGCCGTCCCACTCCCAGGAGGCGATCGTCAGCAGTGGGACCATCTGCGCCTCGCACACAGCGCAGTAGCAACGGTACGGGTCGGTGCGGCCCCACGGGGGCCAGCCGCCGACCTTCCAGCCGGGTGCGTTGCCCAGGTGGGTGGAATAGAACTCGCGCGGATCGTCGGCGTAGGAGCTGTCGATGTCGGCCGGCTGCCACCTGTTCCAGTCATCCAGGATGAGCTGCAGCTCCGGGCTCAGGTCCAGGCTGTTGGGGTACTCGGTGATCTTTTCCGGTGCCAGTACGCATGGCTCCGGCACGTACCCCGGAAAGTCCGCCTCGTACGGTTCCGGTGGTGTGGCGAGTATGTCGCCGACCTCTGCGGCCGATCGCCAGAACAGTGCGGTCGAGGGTTTGTTGTCCGGTTCGTGCTCGTACGGGCACCAGAGAATCTGGAGCAGATCAGCCTGCCCGGGCGGCTGCAACAGCGGTATGTCACGCAGGAAGAGCTGAGCCACCGGCAGCATCGGGACCGGGCATTCGGCGGGCCCGGGAGGTCCGGCCTCGGCGCGTTCCGCGAGCCACGCGGCATTGCGCTCTTTGAGTGCCTCCTCCTCGGGCGTCAGCGTGGCAGCGGGGCCGTCAGGGCGCCACCGGTGTCGCAGGCGTCTTTGGAGCCGCACTTCGGTCGGCGACTTGCGGAATCCCGTGTCCACGTGCAGATGCGCGTCCTCGCAGTGAGGCCATGGCTCCTCGGCCGGCCACAGCAACGGCCCGCCGACCGAGCTGTCCCTGACCGAAGGCGATCCCGGGCGCGGATGCAGCCGCACCGCAGGCCGCGCCAGAGAAGCCAGTTCAGGAAAGACCGCGCTCACATCCACAGGCCGTGGCGGAGTAGTACGTATGAAAACCATGCCGTTGATCTTGTCACCAGCCACCGACAGTCCCCTGCCGTCTCGACCCGCGCCGGCGTTCGACTGGCTACAACGCTCACAGTCCCGTCCCGGTGACAACGGGCAAACCTACGGGGTCTCCGGGACTTTGAGGAACAGGTGGGAACCTGTTTTCAAGCCCAGCCCGTATTGATCTCCGCTTGGAGTGACGTGCGGTGATGGCTGTCAGGTCGCCGGGAGAGTTCGGGGCGGTGTAACGGGAAGGCCCTTGGGCGCGGACGGGTACCGGGCGCTGGTCTCCTACGGCGGGATCGCCCCGGGCTCCGGCAACCGGGGCGCGATCCTGGCTGTCGAGCACGACGGGCAACGCCTGCCCGACCCCGCCTGCCCGACCCCGGCTGGTCGTGACCGGTGAGGTCACCGGTGGCGCGACGTCCACGACGTCGTCGAGCCGGACGTCGTGCGCGTCGAGCCCACCGGCTAGCCCCGAGCGACCTCAGCGGTGTGCGCGGGGGTGTAGCGCTCGCCCGTCACCTGGTCGCTCAGCGGGTCCAGCGCGGCCAGCGCCTCGGCGTCCAGGGTGAGCTCCAGCGCGGCCGCGTTCTGCTCCAGCCGGGCCGGGCTGCGGGTGCCCGGAATGGTCGCCACCGCCACCCCGAGCCGCTCGGCCTGGGCCTGCACCCACGCCAGCGCCACCTGGGCGGGTGTGGCACCCAGCCGGTCGGCCACCTCGCGCACGGTCTGCGCGATCTTCTCGTTGGCCTCGCCCGCCTCGCCGGCGAAGCGGGGGTTGGTGCGCCTGAAGTCCTTCTCGCCCAGCGCGGAGCGGTCCAGGGCGCCGGTGAGGAACCCCCGCCCCAGCGGCGAGTACGGCACCAGCCCGACCCCCAGCTCGGCCATCACCGGGGTGACCGCCTCGACGTCGCGGGTCCACAGCGAGTACTCGCTCTGCACCGCGGTGATCGGGTGCACCGCGTGCGCCCGGCGCAGCAGCTCGCCGTCGACCTCGGACAGGCCCAGATGGCGGACCTTGCCCGCCTCGACCAGCTCGGCCATCGCCCCGACGGTCTCCTCGATCTCCACGTCCTGGGGCGGGCGGTGGGCGTAGTACAGGTCGATCACCTCGACGCCCAGCCGCAGCAGCGAGGCGTCGCAGGCGCGCAGCACGTAGTCCCGGGCACCGCGGATGCGGCGTGCCCGGTCGCCGGCGCTGCGGTCGATGCCGAACTTGGTGGCGAGCTGCACCTGGTCCCGGCGGCCGTGGATGGCCCGGCCCACCAGCACCTCGTTGTGTCCGGTGCCGTAGGCGTCGGCGGTGTCCAGGAACGTGATGCCCAGCTCCAGGGCCCGGTCGATGGTGGCCAGGCCGCCGTCCCAGTCGGCGGCGCCGTAGCTCTCGCTCATCCCCATGCACCCCAGGCCCATCGCGCTGACGGTGAGACCGGGCGAGCCGAGCGTGGTTCGGGTGATCATGCGCGGATACTCCTCCTGCCCGGCGGACCGGGCGGTACCTTGAGGGCTGACGGACGCTTTCGACGCTAGGACTTGGAGCGCGCTCGAAGTCAAGCCGGAGGAGCGGCTCCCGCCGGCGGGTCAGGTCCCCTGGATGATCAGGTCCGTGGGATGCCTGCGGAGGGTGGGGGCGGGCGGCGGACGAAGCCACCGCGAGACGGTCAGGCGGCGGGCCGGCGGCCCTGGTTGTCGAGGTGGCGGCGGGCGGTCAGGCGTCAGGGTCGACTTCGGGGTGCGTGAACCGCACGGGCTTGCCCAGCGAGCGGGCGTAGGCGATTTCGGCTCGGGTGCTGTCTCCGATGTAGGCGCCGACGACGAGCACCTCGTCAGCGAGCCGGATCTTCGCCCGGTGCAGCTCGTCGAGTCGAGCCTTCAGCGCCTCGGCCTCGACAGGATCGGACCAGAGTTCGTGCGGCGACTTCAAGTCACAGCCAGGTTTGACGACGATCTTTCCGGCTTTGGTCTCCCGCAGGTCGGCCTCGTTCATCTCGGTCATGAAGCGGGTGGAGCCGCAGATCGCGACGATACGCGGGATGCTCAACAGCTGCTTCGCGTCGGCGAGCTTCTCCTCGGGGGTGAGCGGTTCCGGGTACGACACTGGTTCCTCCTGGTGGTGTCCTGAGTGCCCGGCCTCTCAGCCGCGCTTCCGTGTCGGGGCCGGGCGAGCCTGCCGGAAGCTGGTTGGCTCTTGAGGTGAACATCCTCTGGAGGGTGCCCCGTTGGGCGGCTTGGAGATCGCGCTTCGACCGGCGAGCACCGACCAGCGACCGGCGCCAGCGTTCAGGGGCGGGGTGGCCCCTCCACCAGGCCGCGCTGCTCCAGGCCCAGGAGTGTCAGCCCCATCGCCCGCGGGAAGATCCCCTCGGCCCTGGCCAGGGAACCCACCGTGGACGCCGCGGCACGACTCGCGGTATCGACTGGCTACTCCTCGGGCTCCCAGGCGATCAGCTGCTCGAACACCTGCTGGTCGCCGTCGATCTTCAGGTCGCTCAGCGTGAGGCGGCCCCAGACGAAGAGGAGCAGCTGCTCGGCCGTGCCCGTGGCCGAAGCGGACGCGGGTGCGGCGTCGTCCGTGAGGGGTGCAGGCCAGGCGCCGGTTCCGTCCAGGGTGAGGAGCCAGGAGCGGCCCTCGGTGGCGTGGTAGTGGATGGTGGCGGCCTGGTGCGGCCAGGCCGCCGGGGTGGAGTTGCAGGTGTCGAGAAACTCCGCCACGCCGTCGATCGCGACGTCCGCCGGCATCGGCTGCACGGCGCCTGCGGCGAGTTGGGCGTCGTAGATGTGCACCAGCACCTCGTGCACCCGGCGCCGGGCAACGCCCCAGGCATTCGCCGGTGACACGCCGGCGCTCCACCACGCCCAGCACTCGCGCTTCGGGCCGGCCTCGCGCAGCGCACTCAGCAGCAGCTCGTTCGACTCGGCGTACCAGGCCAGCAGCGCATCAAGCTCGCGCGGCGCCCCTGGGGCGTCCTTGGCCGGCGGAGCATCGGCCGGGCCCGCGGCGACGATCGCGGCCCACCAGCGCTGGCCCGTACCCAGGTGCTGCACCAGATCGAACAACGTCCACTCGGGGCAGGACGGCACCGGCGCGTCAAGGCTGGGCGCGGCGGCAACCGCACTCCGGAACGCGGCCGACCGCTCGTCGATCAGTTGCAGCAACGCGGAATACTCAAGACTCTCTGTCACATCGCATACCTATCAACCCAGATCAGCCGGCCACACCCCATTTTCCATGCTGTCAGCTGCGGGAGTTGAGAGCAGGAACACCCCGTTCTCGTCGGTCCTCCCCCGGGTCTGCGGGTCCGCGGCGCACGGTACGGCGATACGGGGTCACTCCGCCCAGTTCCAGAGCCGAGCACAGCTCCACCCGGTCCGTCCCCGCCTTACAGGCGATCCGGGCGGCGCCGGCGAGGACGTTCTTCTGCAGCAGGCTGAAGAAGGACTCCAAGGCCGCGTTGTCGCCTGCCGCCCCGACCCGCACTGTCGAGCCGACGATCCGGTGCCGGTCCAGCGCCCGGACGAACTTACGGGAACGAAATGGCGATCCGCGATCGTCGCGCGCGGGCGGTCCGCCTTCCTGGCGCTGCCACGCTTCGTGCCGAACACGCTCCACCAGCGGTTGTCCCGGCAGATCCGCCACGCGGTCACTCCAGGTTCCCCGTGGCCAGCGGCAGCCTCAGCGGCCGTTGCCATACCGATCATGGAGTCTGTCGATCGATCGGGGGTCTCGGTCGGGTGATCGCGGGCGCTGCCCGGCTTGAGAGCGGGGCCTGGCGGTATACGGGGAAATCCAGGGGAGCGGACGGCCGCGCGCTGCTACGGTCGGGCGCTATGAGCTGGCTCCCCGATGACTTCGTCCATCCCGTTCTGGTACCGCTGCCGGGCAGCGGTCATCACCTGCGGCCGATCCGGGAGGCGGACACCCCGCTCGACTATCCGGCTGTGATGGGTTCGCGCGAGCGGCTGTGGACCATCTTCGGCCCAGCCTGGGGCTGGCCCGCGGCCACCATGACCTACGAGGCCGACCAGGCCGACCTGTTGCGGCACGAGAAGGAGATCGCCGCACACCAGTCCTTCAACTACGCGCTGCTCGACGCGGCGGAGACAGCTCTGCTCGGCTGCGTCTACATCGACCCACCGGAGAGGGTCGGCGCGGACGGCGAGATCTCCTGGTGGGTGGTGGACGAGCTGGTGGGCAGCAAGGTCGAGCAGGCCCTCGACGAGTTGGTGCCGCAGTGGATCGCCGCCGACTGGCCGTTCGAGCAGCCGCGCTTCCTCGGCCGCGAGATCCCCTGGTCGGACTGGCTCGCCCTGCCGGAGCACCCCGACGCGTAAGTAGCTTTGTCGTCATACTCCAGCTAGGGCCTGGCGTTGGCTCGCGCCGCCCACCTGCCGCCGCCTCCGGTAGGCGCGTCGACAGTCGCGGTCCTCGGCCGCGGCGACGGCCTTGCTCGGCGTCTACTCGCCTTCGCCGAGCCCCGCGTCCCGCTGTCCGCTGCCGCCCGCAAGGTCATCGACATCGTCGGCTTCGTCGACGCCGGCGATGTGGATCTGCTGCTGTACGACCGCGGCTACGACGCCGCCCCCGACGGCCCGGCCGCCGTACGGCCGTACGCCCTGCTGGGCGAAGCCCTCGCACGCGCCGGCGCCTTCGGCGTGGCCAAGCCGGCGGCGCGCACCCGTGAGCGCCTGGCCGTGCCGCGGCCGCGGCGCGGTGTCCTGGTCATACAGGCGCTGCGGTGGTCACAGGAGATCCGCGACCCTGCCGACATCGCCTCCCCCGCCCCCGTCACCGACCGGGAACTCGGCCTGGCCGAGGCGCTGGTCGAGTAGCTGGCCGACCTCGACATCACCGAGTTCCACCACGACCACGGCGCCGCCCGAGCCGTAGCCGGGTTGTCGACCTGATGCAGGCCGTCAGGGCGACCTGTCGCAACGAAGGTAGTCGCCGGGTCCGTTCGGGTGAGGTGCCCCCACCGAACACGGGTCGTCCGCCGCCGGCCCCGCCCTGGGGAACGCCAACCCATCTCGATCGAGGGCGGCTTGGGCCTCGCGGGCGGCGGTCTTCTGGTCCGCGGGACCGGGTGTGCCGGCCGGTCTCTTCGGCTCTCTTCGGCGGCGGGCGGCGGGGATTTTCCGCACCGGGAAAGTCTCTTGTCCGACTTGTTCACCGGCAACCAGAGTGACCGGTGCTCGCGGAACCTCCGGCAGTTGCCGCGTCCCTCGGACGCGGAGGTGACGGCCGGCCGGCGTGTCCTGGCGAAGGCTGCGCCCGACCCCAGGCGGTCGGCCGGCCGTTGTCCGCGGGCATCCCTACTACCAGCGGAGACCCACATGTCACTGCTCGGCCTCAGGCGCTCGCGCGCGGCGATCGCCGTCACCGCTCTCGCCCTACCGGTGTCCCTCGGCCTGTTCACCTCGCCGGCCCACGCCGCGTCGGGCTGCTGGGACGCCGGTTTCAGGAACAGCGGATACGAGGCGTACTACTGCAACAACAAGGCGAACACGCCGCTGTGGAACAGCGAGTTCACGGCGGTCGTCGGCCACCTCACCACCACGACGTCGTGGTTCGCGTGCCGCATCGACTACGGGCCCTCCAACGGAGAAGGCAGTCCCCACCCCAACCGCTGGCTCTGGACTCTGGGCGACAACAGCAACGAGGCCTGGGGCTACGCCGACGACCGGAACATCTCCAGCGAGACGAACCCCGTACACGCCTGCTGACCGCCGACGCCCAGCGGGGCGGGCGCCCGGTCCCCCCGTCAGGGCTACGCCGCCCGCGGCCCGGGCCGCTTCCGTAGCGAGCCGCATCAGAAGGCGAACCGACCGCATGGGAACGAAAACGAACCGATCAGAGGGAGACGAGACATGAGGGTCCGTAAGCGTGCACTGGCAACGATCGTCGGCTTGCTGATGGTCGCCGGGGGAACGACGTTGGCAATCGCGCCCACGGCAAGCGCCACGAACTGCAAGGGATCGTGGTCCCCCACCGCCAATGGGGAGGGGAAGGCCCTGATGAATGCGAACCGCAATCTGAAACTGGGTCCATACGGTGACTGCACCAACGCCTTGTCGGTGGATCACGTCGTGTTCTGGCTCTGGTGCTACTACGACAACACGGTCGGAAACGAGTGGTGGTACGGCCGCGTGAACGGAATCAACGCCATGGGCTGGTTCTCCGCCGACGATCTCCAGATTCAGGGCTACGACGACAACGGGGACGGCTACGTGGAGTATCAAGTCTGCTGAGGGGTCGGCCCCTGCTGATCTCCGGCGGGCATCGAACAAGGACGTGGCCGGCGAGGTGGGTTGGGCACCGCACGCGGTCGGCCGGATGGGCCGCCCGCGCTGCCGAACGCGGCGCCAGGGGACGGGATGGGCAAAGGTCCCGCCCCGCCCCCTGGCGTATTTCCCGTCATATGATCGAGTTCAGCTGATCAGTTGTCGGCGCTCACGGGTACCGGCTCACCGGCGCCCTTCTCCTGCGGCAGGCCGGTTATCGGACGGGTGCCGGAGGTGAAGCGGCCGAGCAGGCCCTCCAGCGAGAAGGCGCCAGCGCCGAGGACGGCGATGAGCAGGAAAGCCCAGCAGAACATGGCCGCGGGCTCGCCGTGGTTCTGGATGGGCAGCAGAGCGTTGCGCTGGTGCACGTCGAAGTACGCGTACGCCATCGAGCCGGAGCACGCCAGCGCGGCAAGCCTGGTGCCGAGGCCGAGCACCACCAGGATGCCGCCGACCAGTTCGATGGCGGAGGCCCACCAGCCCGGCCACGCGAACGCGGCAGGGCCGGGGCCGCCGCCTTCCGGCCCGCCGAGCACACCGAACAGCGTCGCCACTCCGTGGCAGGCGAACAGCATCCCGACGACCATCCTGAATAAACCGATGACCACGGGACGCACCCGTTCCAGATCCAGCGGTTTCATGTGGCTCCTCATGTAAGGCATCCCCCGTTGGGGGACGGGAGTGGGGGGTTGCAGAGGACGCCGGAAGTTACCGGTGAGCGACCGCACCCGCGCAAGAACGCGTTTCCGGCCAGTTTTCGCGCGCCCGGCCCCCTAATCGGCCAGAAACCGCGGTGTGCTTGTCCCCCGGCGCTGCGCCGAGGACCGGGCGGTCGCGACCGGGAACCGTCGGTCGGAAGAGCGGCCATGTCCAAGGGACCACGGCGACACCGCCGCACCGGCCGGGTTCGGCCGCGCCGCTGGGACCCGGCCGGTCATCCGCGCGGGGCCGGTCCGGTGTCCGCCACGCGTGAGGCGGTGCCGGATGAAGAGGCAGCTCTCCGGGCCGGCCAGGGTCGGCCGGCATCGCACGGACCGGTCCGATCGGGCCCCACCGGAACGATCGAAGAGCCGGTCCGCTTCGGCCCCGAGCGCGGTCCGGCCCGCATCGTGCACCGCCGCGACCGCCACGCCATCCCCGGCCTCACCCGCCCGCCACCACCGACCGGGCCCGCGCCATCCCCGAGCGCGGCAACGCGACAACGCCCCACCCCGCGGGCCGTTGCGCAGCCCCGCCCGGGGATACTTCTGGGGTCACTCCTGGGGCCGTTTCCGGGGTTGGGGTCACTTCTGGGGTCGCTCCGGCCTCTCCCCCGGCGCTGGGTGCTTCTGCGGCAGAGCCCGTTCGGCAAGGGCCCGGCTAACGCCGACCGCTCCTGCCGGACCTCCGCCAGGACGAAGCCGGGCGCCGGGTCGTGGTGCACAGGGACGTACCGGCCCCGGTCGCGTCACCAGTCGTGAGGCAGCCCGGCCCAGGGGGCGTCGGTGGTCTTCAGCACCCGACGGGCGGGTGGCCGCCCCGGCGGTCACGGGTCACTCCGGTGTGAACTCGGGAAGGACGCCCTTGGCGAGTACGAAGCAGCCGTACGGCCTGTCTTCACCGGTGATGACGACGGCGAATGCGGCGCGGGCCCGTTCGTAGAACGCCTGGCGCTCGAGTGCTTCGACCGCGACGGCCCGGCCCGCCGCCTCGTCGGCGACGGCGAGGAACTGTGTTTGCACCGCCGGCCGGCTGTCGGCGTCTCCGACCACCCGCATCCGCGCGATGGGTTCGGCGACGAACGTGTCGAGCGGCAGGAGCCCGAGTACGGCCCGGCCCGCTGAGACGACGTCGGCACCGTCGAGACGGATCACGCGGTCGTTCACGGAGTGAGCGGGGAAGTTCCGGTCGACGAGCGCGATCGTGTCCCCGTGGCCCATGCGGGCGAGCGCGAAGAGCAACTCCGGAGTGAGGAGCGGGTCGAGCCCCTTGAGCATGATGGGCAGCCTTCTGTCGTGGTAGCGGTCGGTGGTCAGTGTTCGGGTCAGTGTTCGGTGTCGGGAAGCGGCGGCGCGGCCCGGTGGCGCAGCACGGGCGGAGCGAGCAGTCCGCACGGCTCGGGTGCGGCGCGTAGGCCGGTGCCGGCGTAGTAGCGGTTGGCCGCCGACGGGGTGAGGCGGATACGCAGTTCGTTCGAGCCTGCTCGCAGGTGGCCGCCGGGGATCGTGAAGCGGTAGGGCGACCAGGCGCGTTCAGCGACCCTCGTTCCGTTCACGGACAGGGCGGCCCCTCCGGCGACGGCCGGGAGCGTCAGTTCCACCTCGGTCGGCGTGTCGAGCGTGAACTGCCGTACGTAGTCGGCGGCGCCCGCGAACGTCGAAAGGCCCTGGCGTTCCCAGCCGCGGGTGACCGCGATCTCGCGGCGCGTGCCGGCCTGCTCGTGGGCGTCGTCCGGGATCTCCAGGAGCCATTCGGCCCCGAGCACCTGCGGCCCCGACCACTCAGCACGGCCCTGGTGTCCCGGCTCGTCGACGGCCGGCGTCGGGCCGCACCAGGGTTCCGCGTCGGAGCGCACGCGCAGCAGGCGCAGGGTATTCGGCTCCAGCCGCCATACGACGGTGCCCTCGGCGGACCCGAGGCTGCGCACCGTCCCGTCAGCGGGCATCCACTCCTCGAGTTGCCAGGTCCCTTCGGGCAGCACGAGTTCCATGGTCGCCTCGGCTTCGGCCCCGGGTTCGACGAAGCACGCGAACCTGAACACGCCGGGTGACTCCTGCCCGCCGCGCCGGCGCACCGCCGACCTGTCCGGTGTGCGCACCTCGGGCACGCTCCCGTCGTACGGGGCGAGTCCGTGCAGCACCTCGCTGCCGGGGACCGCGGCGAACACCTCCACGGCCGGGGCGAGTTCCGCCCAGTCCGCCGCGGCGGTCTGCGGTCCGTGCTGGTAGACGGTGGGCGTCGTGCCGCTGGCGAGCACCCGTATCCCCGCTTCGGCGATGCGGCGGACCTGGCGCAGCACCGCGGCGGAGCGCAGCGTGGTCACGGCGGGCAGCACGAGCGCCCGGTACCGCCTCTCGCCGAAGCGGACCGCGCCCTCTTCCACGACGGCGGCTTCGAGGTCGCGTTCGTCGACGAGGTGGAAGCCGACGCCCGCTTCGGTGAGCGCCCGCGCCCATTCGCCCGTCGCGGAGGCCTGCATGCCGAGCTGCCCCGCCGTCCACACCGTGCGCAACGGATAGAGGAGCGCTGCGTCGGCCCTGGGGGTCACCGGCTCCAGGAACTCGCTCAGACGAGCGCTTTCGAGCGCGAACCGCGGATGGTGATCGGCGAACCAGGGCTCGAAGTTGATCCCCGGTGGGAAGTCGAAGCGGGGATTGCTCAGCGATTCGTGGTCCGCGCCGTGACCGTGGGTCTGGTAGAACCCGTGGAAGATCATCTGCCGCATGCCTTGCAGATGGTGGTTGATCGCGGTGGTGCGCAGCTCCTGCAGGCTCAGCCCCCAGTGGCCCGACCACGGTGCGCCGCCTTGGGGCGGGGTCAGGAAGTACTGCTCGACCATCGTGCCGCTGCGGCCGTGGTGGCGGGCGACCGAGTCGCCGAACACCGGGCTGAGTTGCGTGAGGGCGTCCTGGGCGTCCACCGCCGTCAGGTCCCGGTATCCGTCCACGCCGAAGTGGTCGAGCCCGAAGTTCACGCGCAGGTCCCAGTCGGTGAACGCGGTGTCCAGCCGCCACCCGCCGACGTGCCCGAGCACCTCGTGTCCGGACTGGCGCAGACCGTGGGCGTGGCTCCAGGCACGGAGCCGGCCGAGGAAGGTCTCCATCGCGTAGGTGCTGAAGTGCTCGTAGAACTGGGCGCGAAGGGCCAGCCGCTCCGGATCGTCGCCTTCGAGTACCGCGGCGAGCACCTGAGGCGTGTGCTCGCCCCACCGTTCCCGGATCGAGGTGGCCAGGCGTGCGTGGAACGGCATTGCCGAGCGCAGATCGCCGGTGCGCGCCTCCCAGTCGTAGTACACGGCATGCGGCTGGTCGAAGAACATGTAGGCGACGGTGCTGCCGAAGAACTCGCCCAGAGCGTCGGCGAACGGCTGGTAGCCGGCCTCGATGAAGCGGTCGACGGCGACCGGATCGACCGGGTTGACCAGCCGGGAGGTGGCGCACCGGGCCGAGACGAACACGATCACCTCGGCTCCGTCCGGCACGGGTCCGGTGAGGTGGACGCGGCACCCGTCGGCAGCGCCCTCCGTACGGTCGACGAGATCCGGCCGTTCGGAGACCTCGCCCTGCGGCGATGCCGTGACGAGCACGTACTCGGTCCGCCAGTCGGCCCAGGCGACCGCACCGCCCTCGTAGTGCCACCGCATCGCGGCCGGGCCCAGGTTCTCGGTCGCCGACCGGATCTTCCCGAGTGTCCCCCCGCTCTTTCCCGCGCCGATCCGCATCCAGAACAGGTGCCGCTCGCGCAGCTCGTCATGGCCGTCCACCGCGCGGCCCGCGGCGTGGCCGGTCTGCCAGTTGTAGTCGTCGTAGATGCCCACGATCATGCCGAGTTCCGCGGCTGTCTCGACGGCGCACCGGCAGGCGGCGAGGTAGTCCTCGTCCAGGTAGCCGGCGATCGGGTACGACAGGCGTGCCTGCACCTGGAAGCTGAGGATTCCGGCGTCGTGCATCTGCCGCACCTGGGCGCGGATCGTGTCCTTGTCGGGCAGGTGGTGCCAGAACCAGTAGGTGGCGGGAGAGTGCCACGGGTCGGGCTTCTGGAACCGCTCCAGTGCGGTCTGGCGTGCGGACACGGATGTCAGCTCCTCGGGTGGCGGCGGGGCGCTGTGGGCCCGCCGCCACCGGGTCGGTCAGTGTTCGGTCAGGTCGGCCGCGCCATGGCCGACGATGTCGCGGGAGGGCACCGCCGGTCCGGCGGTGCCGCGCGCGGCTCCGGAGTCGGAGTCGGTGTCGGTGTCGGTGTCGGTGTCGGTCGCGAGCGAGTGATCGGGCTTCGGGTCCAGGTGGAGCCCGAAGGTCAGCAACGCGTAGAGCCCCGCGCCGATCACCATGGCGATGACGATCCCGAGCCCGCTCGCGCCGAACACGCCGTCACGCGCACTCTGCGTGAGCAGGAATCCGGTGATCTTCGCGAAGTTCGGATCGGAACTGGTGACCAGGCCCAGGCCCAGGAAGGTGGCGACGACCAGGCTGGCGATCGCCGTCCATCGCCCGTTGCGCCCGCCATGGCCACGCGGGTTGGCCATGTCGGTGTTCCAGCCCAGCCGGCGCTGCCGGACGAAGTCGACGAGTTGGATCGCGCCCATGCTTCCCATCATCACGGCGATGAGCGACAGGAACGACTGGAAGGTCGCGAGGAACGAGGTGGAGACGAACTCCAGGTAGAACGCGCCGGCCGCGATGATCGTCGCGTTGATCGCGGTGGTGGCGGAGCGGCGCAGCGGAACGCCGACCGACATCAGCGCGAGACCCGAGCTGTACATACCGGTGATGGCCGCCGAGACCAGCGAGATGACGATCACGATGGAGAACGGGACGAAGAACCACATCGGCAGCAGCGCGGTCAGGGCCCCGATGGGATCGGCGGCAGCGGCGTTGCCGAGTTTCGGGTCCCCGCCGACCAGCAGCGCCCCGACGACGAGCATGATGACAACCGGCGTGGCCAGTCCGGCGACCGTCCATCCGATCACCCCGCGTGCCCTGCTCTTGCGCGGAAGATAGCGGGCGAAGTCGCCGCCGTAGTTCAGGAAGCCCAGGCCGACGAGCGTCATCGCCATGATGATGCCGCCGACGAACTCCAGCGCGCCGCCCGCGTGGGCCTCGCCGAGGTGCGACCACTCGATCTTGGGCAGCACGAACCCGAGGAACGCGAGGGTCATGACACCGGTCACCCACGAGATCCACACTTCGAGCTTCATGATCAGCTGGTGTCCGAGCACGGCGACCGTCATGGTCACCGCGAGCACGATCACGAACCACAGCGCCAGTGCGGGGGTGGTGCTCGAACCGTCGGACTTCGCGAACGCCGACGGCCACAGCTTCGCGAACAGATGAGCGCCGGTGTCGGACGCGAGGGTGATGATCGTCACCTTCCAGCCCATATTGGACAGGTAGGCGAAGAACGCGGGAATCCTGTTGCCCTTGATGCCGAAGGCGAAGCGGGTCTGAGTGAGCGTGGGCAGTCCCGTGCGGGGCCCGCCGACCGCGAGGATGCCGACGAGGGCGGCCGAAACGAGATACCCGATGGTTCCCGCGACGATCGTCTGCCAGACGTTCAGGCCGAGGCCGAAGACGAAGATTCCGTAGCTGACGCCGAGGATCGATATGTTCCAGGCGAACCACACGGGGAACAGGCCGCGGGGCTTCCCGCGGCGTTCGGAGTCGGGGACGGGGTTGACGCCGTTCGCCTCGACGGTGGTACCTCGTCGTCCCTGCTGAGCGACATTGCTCATGGACGTGCCTTTCGGTGGAGCTGCGCGGGCGCAGGGGTGGATCAGTTTCGGGACATCGCCGGTTCGCCGGCCATGAGCGCGTCGACGGTCTCCGCGCTCAACGCGGCCCCGCGGGCGCCGGGTGCGGTCACGGCGAGCGCGGCCGCGGCACATGCGCGCTCGGCCGCCGCGCCGAGGTCCTGACCTGCGGCGAGACCGGCGGCGAGCGCGCCGAGGAATGCGTCACCGGCGCCGACCGTGTCGATGGCGTCGACGCGGAACGCGGGCACGTGGGTGATGGCGCCCCGCTCGGAGACGACGGCGCCGCCGCGGCCGAGTGTGACGACGCAGTCGCCGAGGGCGCTGCGGTCGAGGATAGCGGCGACCGCTTCGGGGGTGGGCGGGGTCGGGCCGAGGCCGAGCAGGTCGGTGAGTTCCCCGGCGTTGAGCACGAGGACGTCGACGAGCGCCAGCAGCTCGCGGTCGAGCACGCGCGCAGGCGACGGATTGAGCAGCACACGCGCCCGGCCGGCATAGGCGCGAACGGTGGCCTCCACCACCGGGGCGGGCACTTCGTGGTTGGTCACCACCACGGCCGGCGGCTCCGTGCTCGTCGCGAGAGCGCGGACGTGCTCGGCTCGCAGCAGGTCGTTGGCACCCGCGTCGACGACGATGCAGTTGTCGTTCGGGCCGACCAGCAGGACCGCGGCCCCCGTCACGGTCTCCTCGTGCCGGAGGACCGGAGCGAGATCGACGCCCGCGGCGGCGAGGTCGGCCAGGGCGGGACCGGCGTCGCGCCCGACGCTGGCGAGCAGGGCCACCTGCGCGCCGAGACGGCGGGCGGCGAGCGCCTGGTTCGCGCCCTTCCCGCCTCCGGCCTGGAAACTCCCGCTCGCGCGGACCGTCTCGCCCTCGCGCGGCAGGCGCTCGAGCCGGTAGCCGAGGTCGAGGTTGACGGAACCGACGACCAGCACTTCCCCACTGCCCGCCGAGCGGCCATCCGCCCGGCGCTCTGGTGGGGTATGCGGTAGATTCTCCTCTGGGAAATGCATTTCCAAAGGTAAACACGGAGCGCTCTCCCCCGTCAACAGTCACTGGCTGTGACCTCCCTGCTAGCATCGATCAGCCGGAACCGGAGGGATCAGGATGGGCGCACGGGTGAGCTTGAAGGACGTGGCTGCCCGCGCCGAGGTGTCGGTCACGACCGCGAGCCGGGTGCTCTCGGGCGTACAGCGCAACGTCGACCCGGAGCTCGCCGAACGCGTGCGCGTCGCGTGCGAGGTGCTGGGCTACAAGGTCAACGCGGCGGCCCGAGCGCTGCGGGTCCAGTCCATGGATGCGATCGCCCTGGTGGTGCCGGCCGTCGCGAACGCGTACTTCGCCGAACTGGTCTCGGCCTACTCACGCCGTCTCGGCCACCTGGGCAAGCGTCTGGTGACCATCGACACCGACGAGAGCCCTGAGATCGAACAGCGCCAGCTCGCCGGCATGGACCGCGTGCTCGTCGACGCGGTGCTCATCGTGCCCGCGGCCTACGAGCGCAGCGGCGCGGCGATAGCCGAACTCTCCCGCTCCGGCCGGGTCGTGCAGGTCGACCGCCGCGCGCGCGGCGTCGAGGCGCCGTCGGTGCGGCTCGACAACACCGCGGGGGTGCGCATACTCGTCGACCATCTGCGCTCCCGTGGGCGCCACCGCATTCTGATGGTCGACGCCCAGGAGGACTCGTCCTCCAGCATCGAGCGCACCTCGGCGTTCCGCGCACTGGCGGGACCGGGAGACCGGGTGCTGGAGATGCCGAGTTTCACGGTCGCGAGCGGCATCGAGGCGGCCAAGCGCCTGCTCGCGGACCCCCATGAGCCCGACGCGATCATCTGCACGGCCGACGTGGTCGCGCTCGGACTGCTCACGGCGCTCCAGCACGCGGGCAAGCGCGTGCCTGACGACTACGCGATCGCGACCTTCGACGGAACCTTCGTCTCCGCGACGGCCGCACCGGGGTTGACCACGCTCGGTTCCGTCGCGGAAGGCATGGTCGAGGCATCCCTCACGCTCCTCGAAGGCGGCGGGGGCGACGTCGTGTTGACGCCGGAACTCGTGATACGCGGCTCGAGCGGCTGAGCCTCGAGCCGCTGAGAGCGCGATGGCGCTCCGCAGCCGGGCGCCGGGGCCCTCGAAACATCCGCCGGGACCCTGTGCGCAGGGCAGGTCCAGGACGGCGACGGAACTCGCGTCGCAGCGGAGCCGGCGCACGTGTGGCCCGGGCGTCAGCACGGCATCGACCGGCAGAGCGTGGCCTCACCGTGTGAGGCGAGCACTGGCTGGGCCGCCACGAGGCGCCGGAGGCCGAACTAGATGCCGTGCGGGCGGCCCGAGCCCGGTGCCCGCGGTACGGGTCACGGCCTGCGACAGCTCGCGTGGGCCCAGGTGCGGGCCCGCGCCCGGGTGGGGGCCGTGCCCGGCCGGTCACCTGACGGCGGGCGGCGCGCCGGTCGCGGTCCTGCGCCATCCCCACCCGGCCGGCGCCGCGGGAGTCGAGGACGACGTCGCCGCCGTTGCCCGTCAGACGCAGGGGCGATCCCGCTGCCGGACGAGCACTACGACCAGCGCCCGCGCGGACAACAGGCGGGTGCCGGAACTGGCCGGCTGGGGTGGCGAGGGCGGTGCCGGTTCAGCGGGTACGGGCGGCGCGCTCCGCGTTCTTCTCCTTGATCCGCACCGCTTCCTTGCGGAACTCGGCCTGCACGGCGCGCTCCTGGACCAGCCACTCCGGCTGGTCCTGCTTCAGCGCCTCGATCTCCTCGGTGGTGAGCGCCTCGGTGACGCCGCCACGCGCGAGGCCCGTGATGGACACTCCGAGCTTCGACGCGACCACCGGCCGAGGGTGCGGTCCGTTGCGCCGCAGTTCCACCAGCCACTCGGGGGGCTCGGCCTGGAGTGCGCTCAGCTCGGTGCGGGAGACGACACCCTCCTGGAACTCGGGGGGTGTGGCCTGGAGGTACACACCCAGTTTCTTCGCCGCTGTCGCGGGCTTCATGGTCTGGGTGGTCTGCTGCGACGTCATGCCGTCAAGGGTAACGAGCGCGCGTGCCGCCTCCGACCACCAACGGATAACCTTCTGTGGTGACAGGTTCGGAAGTGCCCCCTCCTTCGTTTTCGTTCCGGCTCGCCTACGTTCCGGGCGTGACGCCGACCAAGTGGACGCGGATCTGGAACGAGCGCCTGCCGGAGATCCCGCTCACCTTGGTGCCGGTGAGCGCCGCGGAGGCGTTCGGCGTGCTGCGGGACGGCGGCGAGTCCGGCGCGGACGCCGGATTCGTACGGCTGCCGGTCGACGGGCCGGACCTCAGCGCGATCCCCCTCTACACGGAGACAACGGTGGTCGTCGTCCCCAAGGACCACCTCGTGGCGGCGGTCGACGAGGTGACCTTGGACGACCTCGCCGACGAGGTCGTACTGAACCCTCTGGACTCCACCCTTGCCTGGGAGACCCTGCCGGGACAGCCCGCGAAGGAGCGCCCCGCCACCACCGTGGACGCCGTGGAACTGGTCGCGGCAGGCGTGGGCCTGCTGGTCGTCCCCCAGTCCCTGGCCCGGTTGCACCACCGCAGGGACCTCACCTACCGGCCGGTCCTGGACGCCCCCGAGTCCCGAGTCGCCCTGTCCTGGCCGCAGGAGGAGACCACCGACCTGGTGGAACACCTCATCGGCATCGTGCGCGGGCGCACCGTCAACAGCACCCGCGGTCGCCCGCTTCCGGCCCGGAACGCACAGGGCAGGCAGGGAACGCAGGGCACGCAGGGCACGCAGGGCACGGACAAGGGCAAGGGCAAGGGCAAGCGCCCCGACAAGGCGGCGGAAGGGCGCCGCAAGCCCGCGCGCGGCGGGTCCGGGTCCGGGTCCGGTTCCGCGTCCGGTTCCGGAGCGAAGCCCACCGGCAAGAGCGGCAGTACGGGCGGCGCCAGGCGCGGTAAACCCCGCCGCCGTCCGTAGCCCGTCCAGGTCCCCGTCCCCCGTCCCCCGTATGTCGGCGTCGGCGTCGGCACGTACCGGACCGCGCCGCACTCCCCTCTTCCCAGACGGACGGGGCTCTGCCTCGATGTCGACTTGCGGGACGGCAATCAGGGGCATGGCAGGTCACCGGCTCTCCCGGGCTCTCCGGAGCATGACCCGCCGCGCCAAGACCTACGTCGTGCAGTCGCCGAGGGCCTCGCGTACGTGCAGCTGACGATCTCGGGGCCGGCCCGGGGGCCCGTGGAGATCCGCGAGGAACAGCAGCAGTCCCTACGAACAGGCCCGGCCCGTGGGCGCACATCGGGGCGGCGGTGGTTGTCACATGCGCGGACCGGGCGGTGTCTTCATGCCGAACAGCCCCACAGGGACGCATGCAAGGAGAGACACCATGACACTGCGACTGCCGAAGGCCGAGCTCCCCGCCGAGCTCGAGGAGAACATGATCAAGCAACTGGGCGCCGTGCCCGAGAACGTCGAAGTGCTGTGGCACAGCCCTCGGATGGCCCAGGACAATCTGGAGTTCGGCGCCAAGGTGGGGGCGTGGGACGCGGTCGACCCGGGCCTGAAGTCGTTCGCGCACATGGCCGTCGCGTCGCAGGTCGGTTGCAGTTGGTGCCTGGACGTCGGCTATTTCCAGGCGCAGAACGAGAACCTGGACCTGGCCAAGGCGAGCCAGGTGCCGCGCTGGCATGAAGCGGACGTGTTCACGCCGCTGGAGCGCGACGTCATGGGGTACTCCGAGGCGATGACGAACACACCGCCGACGGTCACCGACGAGCAGTACTCCGCCCTTCTCGAGCGGCTCGGGGCGTCGGCGATGGTGGAGCTCACCGCGTTCATCGCCTACGTCAACCTGGCGACCAGGGCCAACGTGGCGAACGGGGTCACCTCCCAGGGATTCTCCGACGCCTGCGAGGTTCCGCTGGCCAACCGCCCGGCGACGTCCCCCGTAGGGTCCTCGCAATGACCGAGGACCCGTTCGTCGCCCACCGCAGCCTGCTGTTCACCGTCGCCTACGAGATGCTCGGCTCCGCGGCCGATGCGGAGGACGTGCTGCAGGAGACCTGGCTGCGGTGGGCCGACGTCGACCGGTCGCAGGTCCACGATCCACGGGCGTACCTCGTCCGGGCCGTCACCCGGCAGGCGCTCAACCGCATACGCACGCTCTCCCGTCGCCGCGAGGACTATGTCGGCGAGTGGCTGCCCGAACCCTTGCTGACCCATCCCGATGTCGCCGACGACGTCGAACTCGCGGAGACGGTCTCCATCGCGATGCTGACCGTCCTGGAGACGCTCGGACCGGTGGAACGCGCGGTGTTCGTCCTCCGCGAGGTCTTCGACATGCCGTACGACGAGGTCGCCGAGGCCGTGGGCAAGACTGCCGCCGCCGTTCGGCAGATCGCCCGCCGGGCCCGGAACCACGTCGCCGCCCGGCAGCCACGCGTCAGCGTGAGCCGGTCGGAGCACCAGGCCGTGGTGGACCGGTTCATCGCCGCTCTGCACACCGGGCGCGTCCAGGACCTTCTGGAGATCATGGCGCCGGATGTGGTCTTCATCGCCGACGGCGGAGGACTCACGGCCGCCGCGCTGACCCCCATCCACGGGGCCGAGCTCGTGGCGACCATGCTCGCCGGCACCGACCGGTCCAAGACCGAGACCACGACGACGTGGCTCAACGGCAGCCCCGCGATCCAGATCGCATCCGACAGCGGACGGGCCGCGGTCAGCCTCGTGATCGAGAAGGGACGCATCACCCGGATCTACGCGACATCCAATCCGCAGAAGCTGACACGAATCGACAAACCCACTGATCTCATGAGGTAGACCGTGACGCGGGTGTTCCGGGCACGACACGCCCGGAACCCCGCCCACAGCGCCGTGGCAGACGGAACGAAGCAGCGGCCCTACTCCGACGGTGCGGCGGTCTCTGCGCGGCGGGACTCCGGACCCGCTGACGACGTCAAGAGGTTCCGGGCGAGCACATCCAGCGCCTCCGAGACCTCTCTCGGCCGCTGCGGCCCATCAGATCCCAGCGCGCTGGTGAGAGCTTCCTCACCGGCACATAGCGGCGGCGATCCGGTGCGGTGGTGCCCCCAACGCATTGCCGACCAGCCGTACAGGGCAGAAGGTGAACCCGGCGGAAGTCAAAGGGCGCCGGAGGCCGCTGCGCGGTCGCGCACGGTGCGCAGGCTGACGCGCAGGCCGTTCTCGTCCTCGATGTGCCATTCGTTCATGCCCTGGCAGGTCTTGGTGCCGCGGGCGACGGCTCCGGCCTCGTCGACCCTGCCGTAGGGGGTGCCTCCGGTCGCGGCGAGGATGATGCCGCCGTTCGCGTCGATGGTGGCCCAGTGGTCGATGCGACGGTAGGTGAGCACGATCCGGCTGCCGGCCTTCAGGACGTGGGCGTCGATCATCTTGGCCACGTCCGTGCGCCGTCCGGAAGTGGATTTGCGTCGCGCAGGCACCTGGTGGGGACTGGCGGCCGGTTGGGTCGAGGGGTTGTGCTCGGTGGCGGCAACAGCCGCGGGGACGGTCAGACCCAGGCGTTGGGGGTGCCAGATGTGCTCGAACAGGCGCAGGTACAGTTCCTGCCGGGTCGCGATGACGGTGGGCATGGTCTCTCGCGGCCCGAAAGCCCGCAAGTGCTTGTCGAGTTGGTGTGCCTTGATGAAGTCGCGCAAGTGGGGGTTGCGGTGGTCGTATTCGCGGGCCATGACGCCCAACAGGACATTGCTGCGTGCGTACAGGCTGGTCTTGTCGTGGAAGGGCATGTCGTTGATGCTGGAGTTTTCGCGGCCCTCCAGCAGTCCTAGGCCCCCGAGTTGGTTGCGGCGGGCGCGGAAGACCACCGGGTCGGGGATGGTGTCGGCCACCCGGTGATGGTGGTTGGCCCAGAGGTGTTCGATGTGAAACCGGTCGCGGTCGAGGTAGGCGAGAATGTCGAAGGGTTTCTTGCATGCCTGGTCGGTGTAAGCGGTGGCGCGGGCGAGGAGGTAGCGGATCTGATGGGCGTTGTTGCCCCGTAGTCCCAAAGTCGCCGCTTCAGGTATCGGGTTGCCTGCGTGGTGGGCGAGGCTGCCCAGTGTCGAGGCGACGTCTGCGACAGTGCGGCATCCGCGCAGGAGGGGCACGAGTTCGCTGTGGACCAGGTCGTCGGTGTCCGTTGGCTGGACGGGAAGATCCTGGAGTATCCGCAGGGCGTACCAGCGGTCGATGTAGGAGGCGACGAGGCGGCCCTTGTCCTTGGCATCGGTGGGCTGGTCGTCGGGGTTGATGGCAGCGAGGACAGCTACGGATTGGACGTCGAGGCCGTTGCGTTCGTTGAACAGCACCGTCTCCAGGCGGTCGCTGTCCTTCAGTGTGCGGGTGGCGGCGAGGATAGGCCGGTACAGGCGGGCCGACTTCAGCAAGTCCTGTACGAACTGCAGGAAGTTCTCGGAATTCCCTGCGGTCAGGCTCAGGGATTCCGCGTGGTGGCGCACCCACACGTTGAGGTTGGTGGTGATCTGGTGGCGGTCCTCCTTGACTCCCGGGCGTGCGTAGCGGGCGAGGAGGTAGGACTTGATGAAGCGGGACGCTGCCAAGGGGTCGTCGCGGTCGGTGGACAGTTCCCGCAGCATCTCCTGCCACTGGGTGTTGAGTTGTTCCTCGCCGGCGCCGACGTTGGACAACAGGTGGCTTTTCAGAAGGTCGATGGCGGTGAGGCGAGCGCCGCGGTCGTTCATCGTCTCGAACATGCGGTAGCCGTGGTCGAGGTCGGCGGCGCGGATACCGACCAGAACCACGCGTGTGAGGAGCCACTCGGTGAACCGGTGGAGTTCCTCCGCGTCGAGTTCCTCGGCCAGTTGGGATTCGATCTGCCTGCCGCGTGCCCACAGGTTGCGGCGGGACAGGGAGTCCCCCGGTCCCGTTTCGTAGGTGCGGCCCTCGCTGATGGCCCTCACCACCGGGTCGTGGTCGGGGATGCCGACGCAGAAGTGCTTCCCGTCGATCGTGATCACACGGTTGAGTTGGTCGACGGTTTGTGGATCTCCAGCGTCTTTGGCCCATTGCCGTAGTTGCAGGAAGAGCAGGTGCAGGGTGACGAAGCGCTGCTGACCGTCGACGAGGTAGCGGCGGTTCCGTGAGGGCTCGTGGTAGATGAAGGGCCCGAGGAAGTACTGGGGTGCGGTGTGCGGGCGACGCCGGTACACCACGTCGCCCGACCAGCTCCGGAACACCTCGCACAGGTCCCGCAGCAACGTGCGGACTTCTTCCTCGCCCCAGGTGTAGTCACGCTGGTAGTAGTCGATCTCGTAGGTGACATCACGGAACAACCCGTTCAGATCGAAGCCCTGGGATCGAATCTCATCCGCCCCCACGCAGCCACCCCCCTGCTCGACGCACCCCGTCATGTTCCCAATCCGGCGCCCTTCCGTACAGACGGCCTGGCCATCCGATCGGCTGCGCCACATTGGAGCGAGCGGATGCTCCGGGACCGTGCGTCCGATCCGTCGCCGACCCGCTACCGGACACAACGCCGCAGCTCCAGCAGCCTCCCTCGATGCCGCCCGTGCGGCCGCAGATCGCCCTCGGGCCGATGCTGAATGTCAGTGCCGAGTACTAGGGTCCGAGACCCGGCCGGCACCCCTGGTGGGCGCGGCGGGCATCTCATCAGGGCACCCCAGGAAGGCAAGGCCATGAAAGCTCTCCTCACGTCATCCGGTATCCAGAACCGCAGCATCCGCGGCGCGCTGGAGGATCTGCTGGGCAAACCGATCGCCGAATCCAACGCTCTGTTCATCCCCACCGCCGTCTATCCCTTCCCCGGTGGCCCCGGGATGGCCTGGCGAGCGCTCAGCGGCCAGGGTTCGTCAGTGCTGGCTGATCTGGGCTGGAAGTCCCTGGGGGTCCTGGAGCTGTCGGTGCTGCCGAGCATCGAGGAGGCCGCCTGGGTACCGACGGTGCGGGACGCCGACGCGCTGCTGGTGTGGGGCGGCGACCCCCTGTTCCTGGCCGGCTGGATGCGCCGCTCCGGATTGACCGACCTGCTGCCTTCGCTGCGCCCCGAGGCGGTGTACGTGGGGGTGAGTGCCGGGAGCATCGCCGCCACCACCACTTTCGTCGAGACCTACGACGAGCCGCCCCGCGGGAACGAAGGGCCGGTGAGTTCGGAGAAGGTCGTCTTCGCCACGCCCGACGGGGACGTCGACCGGCTCCTCGTCACGGGCCGTGGAGCGGGGCTCGTCGACTTCGCGGTGATCCCGCACCTGGAGAACCCGCGCCATCCCGACGCGTCCCTGGCCAACGCCGAGAAGTGGGCGGCACACATTCCCGCCCCGACGTACGCGATCGACGATGAGAGCGCCGTCAAGGTGGTCGACGGCACCGTCGAGGTCGTCTCCGAGGGGCAGTGGAAGCTGTTTCAGCCCTAGGCCGTGTTTTGGAAGTCCCGCCTGCCCCGTGGCGCCTGGCACGCACGCTCGCTTCGTTGTCGGGCTTGTCCGAGTAGGCCCACTACGAGGACAACCCTCCGCCTTGCGATCGCACGCACC
>NZ_JBFBIV010000101.1:0-27888 GCF_040702025.1 Streptomyces sp. NPDC088194
TGTCCTCGTAGTGGGCCTACTCGGACAAGCCCGACAACGAAGCGAGCGTGCGTGCCAGGCGCCACGGGCCAGGCGGGACTTCCAAAACACGGCCTGGCGGCTCCGCCGCGAGGTGGGCGAGCAACCCGGCCTCCTCCGACGCCGCGTAGTCGAACAGCGTGCCGTCCACGTCGAACAGCACCCCGCGAATCGCCACCCCGCGCCCCCTCTTCCCGGCCCTCGGCCTCGCCGCGGTCCGCCGCTGTCGGTACCTGCCCGTGGATTCCCCGGTGCACGCCGGCCGCGCGCCGGTCTTTCCTCGGAAGAAGCCGCTCCCGAAAAATGCATGCGCGCTTGAATGTTTCGGATGCCGCTGGCACCCTCGTGGAGCACCGTCCTGTCAGTTCCGTGGGCTTCGCTCGTCGAGGAGTGGCCGTGGCCGATCCGCAGGCAGTACGCGCCGTGTTGGAGGATCTCCGCGCGGAGGGTGACGCGCTGGACGGGCTGGTCGCGGGGCTCGGGGCGCGGGAGTGGGGTGCCGGCACGCCCGCGGAGGGGTGGACGGTGGCGCATCAGATCGCGCATCTGGCCTGGACGGACGGGCGGGCGCTGCTGGCGGTGCGGGACCCGGCGCAGTTCACGGCGGAACTGGGGCGCGGCGCGGTGGAGTTGGGCACGGCGGTGGCGGAGGGCGCCGCGGCGGGTGCGGCGGAGCCGTACGGGGAACTGCTGGCGCGCTGGCGGAACGGGCGGGGGCTGCTGCTGGAGGTGCTGGCCACGGCGCCGCCGGAGGCGCGGTTCCCCTGGTACGGGCCGCCGATGAGCACCGCGTCGGTGGCGACGGGACGGCTGATGGAGACGTGGGCGCACGGCGAGGACGTGGCGGACACCCTCGGGGTGCGGCGGGAGCCGACCGCGCGGCTGCGGCACGTCGCCCGGATCGCGGTGCGGGCCCGGGACTACGCCTTCTCGGTGCACGGGCTGACGCCGCCCGCGGAGCCATTTCGCGTCGAACTGGCCGCTCCGGACGGTGAGTTGTGGACGTATGGACCGCCGGACGCGGAGCAGCGGGTGACCGGTCCCGCGCTGGACTTCTGCCTGCTGGCGGTGCGGCGGCGGCACCGCGACGACACGGCGGTGCGCGCGCGGGGCGCGGACGCGGACGCGTGGCTGTCGGTGGCGCAGGCGTTCGCGGGGCCGCCCGGCAAGGGGCGGGCGCCGGCGGCGGACGGCGGTGCGGCATGAACGCGCTGCGGGGCGCCGACTTCGACGAGCGGCGGGCGGTGATGCTGGAGCGGCTGGCGGAGGTCGCGGCGGCGCACGAGGAGGCGCTGGCCGGCGGCGGCCCGAAGTACGTCGAACGGCATCGCGGGCGGGGCAAGCTGACCGCGCGGGAGCGGATCGAGTCGCTGCTCGACCCGGACACGCCGTTCCTGGAGCTGTCGCCGCTGGCGGGCTGGGGCAGCGACTTCACCACCGGCGCCTCGATCGTCACCGGAATCGGCGTGGTCGAGGGCGTGGAGTGCCTGGTGACCGCGAACGACCCTACGGTGCGCGGCGGTTCGAGCAATCCGTGGACGCTGCGCAAGGCACTGCGGGCCAACGAGATCGCCTTCGCCAACCGGCTGCCGGTGATCAGCCTGGTGGAGTCGGGCGGCGCGGACCTGCCCAGCCAGAAGGAGATCTTCATCCCCGGCGGCGCCCTCTTCCGCGACCTGACCCGGCTGTCCGCGGCCGGCATCCCCACCGTCGCGGTGGTGTTCGGCAACTCCACGGCGGGCGGGGCGTACGTACCGGGCATGTCCGACCACGTGATCATGGTCAAGGAGCGCTCCAAGGTGTTCCTGGGCGGGCCGCCGCTGGTGAAGATGGCCACCGGCGAGGAGAGCGACGACGAGTCGCTGGGCGGCGCCGACATGCATGCCCGCGTCTCCGGCCTCGCCGACTACTTCGCGCTGGACGAGCCGGACGCGCTGCGCACCGCCCGCCGGGTGGTGGCCCGGCTCAACTGGCGCAAGCAGGGCCCCGATCCGCGCCCGGACCCGCGCCCGCCGCTCTTCGACGAGGAGGACCTGCTCGGCATCGTGCCGGGCGACCTGCGCACCCCGTTCGACCCGCGCGAGGTGGTGGTCCGGGTGGTGGACGGCTCGGCGTTCGACGAGTTCAAGCCGCTGTACGGGCCGAGCCTGGCGACCGGTTGGGCCGAGGTGCACGGCTATCCGGTGGGCATCCTCGCCAACACCCAGGGGGTGCTGTTCAGCGCGGAGTCGCAGAAGGCCGCGCAGTTCATCCAGTTGGCGAACCAGCGGGACATCCCGCTGCTCTTCCTGCACAACACCACCGGCTACATGGTCGGCCGCGAGTACGAGCAGGGCGGCATCATCAAGCACGGCGCGATGATGATCAACGCGGTCTCCAACTCCCGGGTGCCGCACATCTCGGTGCTGATGGGCGCGAGTTACGGCGCCGGCCACTACGGCATGTGCGGCCGCGCCTACGACCCGCGCTTCCTCTTCTCCTGGCCGAGCGCGAAGTCCGCGGTCATGGGCCCCGCGCAGCTCGCCGGGGTGCTGTCCATCGTCGCCCGCCAGTCCGCCGCCGCCAAGGGCCGGGCGTACGACGAGGACGCCGACGCCGCGCTGCGGGCCATGGTCGAGCAGCAGATCGAGGCCGAGTCCCTGCCGATGTTCCTGTCCGGCCGCCTCTACGACGACGGCGTCATCGACCCGCGCGACACCCGCACCGTCCTGGCCCTGTGCCTGTCCGCCATCCACAACGCCCCGGTCGAGGGCGCGCGGGGCGGCTTCGGCGTCTTCCGGATGTGAGGAGCTGGACCCGATGAGCAACGAGCAGGCGCAGGCGCGTACGCAGGAGGGCCCGGCGCAGGGCCCGGCACAGGAGGGCCCGGCACCCGAGGGACGCGTGCCGATCCGGGTCCTCCTCGTGGCGAACCGGGGCGAGATCGCCCGCCGGGTGCTGCGCAGTTGCCGCGTGCTGGGCATCGGCACCGTGGCGGTCCACTCCGACCCGGACGAGGACGCGGTGCACGTACGGGAGGCGGACGGGGCGGTCCGGCTGCCCGGCGAGGCGGCCGCCGAGACCTACCTGCGCGGGGACGCGGTGGTCGCGGCGGCGCTGGCGGCGGGCGCGGACGCGGTGCACCCGGGGTACGGATTCCTGTCGGAGAGCGCGGAGTTCGCGGCGGCCGTGCGGGACGCGGGGCTGACCTGGATCGGGCCGTCGCCGCGGGCCGTGGCGGCGATGGGCTCGAAGACGCGGGCGAAGCAGCTGATGGCGGCGGCCGGGGTACCGCTGTTCGCGGCGCTCGACCCGGCCCGGGTCACAGCCGCCGACCTGCCGGTGCTGGTGAAGGCCGCGGCGGGCGGCGGCGGGCGCGGCATGCGCGTGGTCCGCGAACTCGGCTCGCTGGAGGAGGAGTTGACGGCAGCCCGGGCGGAGGCGGCGGCGGCCTTCGGCGACGGCGAGGTGTTCGTCGAGCCGTACGCCGAAGGCGCCCGGCACATCGAGGTGCAGGTGCTGGCCGACGCGCACGGCACGGTGTGGGTGCTGGGCGAACGGGACTGCTCGGTGCAGCGCAGGCACCAGAAGGTGGTCGAGGAGACCCCGGCGCCCGGCCTGCCCGCGACCGTACGCGCCGCCCTGCACGACGCGGCGGCCCGCGCGGCCCGCGCGATCGGCTACGAGGGCGCCGGCACCGTGGAGTTCCTGGTCGGCGCGGACGGACGGCCGTACTTCCTGGAGATGAACACCCGCCTCCAGGTGGAGCACCCGGTCACCGAGTGCGTCTTCGGCCTGGACCTGGTGGCGTGGCAGATCCGGATCGCCGAGGGCGCCGCGCTGCCTCCGCAGCCGCCGCGGCCGCGCGGACACGCCGTCGAGGCGCGGTTGTACGCCGAGGACCCGGCGCGCGGCTGGCAACCGCAGGCGGGCCCGGTGCACCGGCTCGAACTGCCCGACGTGGACGCCGAGTTCACGCTGCCTCCGGACCGCGACGCGGGATTGCGACTGGACTCCGGGGTGACCGGCGGGGACACGGTCGGCGTGCACTACGACCCGATGCTCGCCAAGGTCATCTCCTGGGCGCCGACCCGCGCCGAGGCCGTCCGCCGGCTGGCGCACGCCCTCGAACGCGCCCGTATCCACGGGCCTTTGACCAATCGCCACCTGCTGGTGGGCATCCTGCGCCACCCGGACTTCGCCGCCGCCCGGCTCGACACCGGCTTCCTGGAGCGGCGGTTGGCCGAGCTGACCGGGGAGCCCGGACAGGCGGCAGGCGATCCGGAGCGGCTCGCCGCACTGGCCGCCGCGCTCGCCGACGCGGCCGGCCGTACGGCGCCGGCGCCCCCTCCCCCGGCCCGCCCCACCCCGGTCGCCGCCCTCCTCGGCGGCTGGCGCAACCTCCCCTCGCAGCCCCAGCTCAAGCGCTTCCGCGCCGAGCCCGCCGGCACCGAGCACGAGGTCCGCTACCGCCTGACCCGCGACGGCCTGACCGCCGAGGGCCACGACGACGTCGTGCTCGTGTCGGCCGCGCCGGACCGCGTGGTGCTCGAAGTCGCCGGTGTACGGCGGACGTTCGAGGTGGCCGCCTACGGCGACCGGGTCTTCGTCGACTGGCCCGCGGGCGCCGCCGCGCTCACCGCGCTGCCCCGCTTCACCGACCCCGCCGAGCAGGTCGCACCGGGCTCGCTGCGGGCGCCGATGCCCGGCACCGTGGTCCGGCTGGGCCGCTTCACGCCGGGCGACCGGGTGGAGCGCGGGCAGCCGCTGCTGTGGCTGGAGGCGATGAAGATGGAGCACGTGGTCACCGCACCCGCCGCCGGCACGCTCACCGAACTGACTGCCGCGGTGGGCCGCCAGGTCGAACCCGGCACCGTACTGGCCGTCGTCAAGGAGGACGGCGGCGCACCGGAGCAGGCACCGTGAACCGCGCCACCACCCACGTACCGGGAGGAACAGCGACCATGAGCACCGATGCCACCCCCTTCGACCGCGCACTGCTGGAGAGCGACGAGCGGCGCGCGCTGCGCTCGGCGGTGGGCGCGCTCGGCCGCCGCTACGGCCGGACGTACTTCACCGAGACCGTCCGGGCCGGCAGGCAGCCGGACGAGCTGTGGCAGGAGGCGGGCCGGCTCGGCTACCTCGGGGTGAACCTGCCCGAGGAGTACGGCGGCGGCGGACAGGGGCTTGCCGAACTGTCCATCGTGCTGGAGGAGTTGGGTGCGGCCGGCAGCCCGCTGCTGCTGCTTGTGGTGTCGCCGGCGATCTGCGGCACCGTGATCGCCCGGTTCGGCACGCGGGCGCAGAAGGAGCGCTGGCTGCCCGGCCTGGCCGACGGCTCGCTGCGGATGGCGTTCGGCATCACCGAGCCGGACGCCGGCTCCAACTCGCACCGGATCTCCACCACCGCGCGCCGCGACCCGGACACCGGCGGCTGGCTGCTGACCGGCCGCAAGGTCTTCATCTCCGGGGTGGACATCGCCGACGCCACCCTGATCGTCGGCCGCACCGCCGACGCCCGCACCGGAAAGCTGAAGCCGTGCCTGTTCATCGTCGAACGCGGCACCCCCGGCTTCGAGTTCAAGCAGATCGAGATGGAACTGGCCGCGCCGGAGAAGCAGTTCCAGCTCTTCCTCGACGACGTCGCGCTGCCCGCCGACGCGCTGGTCGGCGACGAGGACGCCGGGCTGCTCCAGCTCTTCGCCGGGCTCAACCCGGAGCGGGTGATGACCGCCGCGTTCTCCATCGGGATGGGCCGCTACGCCCTGTCCCAGGCGGTGGAGTACGCCCGTACCCGGCAGGTCTGGCAGGCCCCGATCGGCGCGCACCAGGCGATCGCCCACCCCCTCGCGCAGGCCCATATCGAGCTGGAACTGGCCCGGTTGATGATGCAGAAGGCCGCCCATCTCTACGACGCGGGCGACGACATGGGCGCCGGCGAGGCCGCCAACATGGCCAAGTACGCTGCTGCGGAAGCCGGCGCGAAAGCCGTCGACCAGGCCGTACACACCCTGGGCGGCAACGGGTTGACGGCCGAGTACGGCCTCGCCACCCTGCTCGCCGCGTCCCGGGTGGGCCGCATCGCCCCGGTCAGCCGCGAGATGATCCTCAACTTCGTCTCGCACCACACGCTGGGCCTGCCCAAGTCCTACTGACAGGAGTCCGTACGTGGCAACAGCACCGCTGGTCCACCGGCACCTCGATCGGGGCATCGCCGTCCTCACCCTCGACTCCCCGCACAACCGCAACGCCCTGTCCGCCGACCTGCTCGACGGGCTGGCCGCGGAGGTGGAGCGGGCCGGCGAGGACGACGGCGTCCGCGCGGTGCTGCTCACCCACACCGGCACCACCTTCTGCTCCGGCGCCGACCTCAAGGACCGCCGGGTCCGGCAGGGACCGCGCCAACTGGCGGACCTGATGCGGCGGATGGCGACCCTGAAGAAGCCGGTGGTGGCCCAGGTGCGCGGGCACGTCAGGGCGGGCGGGCTCGGGCTGCTGGCCGCCTGCGACATCGCGGTGGCGACCGCCGGCGCCGACTACGCCTTCACCGAGTCCCGGCTCGGGCTCGCCCCCGCGGTGGCCTCGATGCCGGTGCTGGCCGCGGGCGACCAGCGCGCCCTGGCCCGCTACTTCCTCACCGGCGAGCGCTTCGACACCGCGGAGGCGATCAGGATCGGGCTGGTCACCGCGTGGGAGGACGCACTCGACGGCATCCTCGCCGGCCTGCGCGCCGACGATGGCGCACCTCAGCCACCGGCTCTTCGAGTCCGCGGACGCCGCCGAGGGCATGCGGGCGTTCCTCGAACGACGGGACCCGCCATGGGCGTTGTGAGCGACAGGACGGCCGCCGAACACGAACCCGGCGAACACGAACCCGGAGATCGCGAACCCGGCGAACACGAACCCGGCAAGCGCGAGCCGGCCGACCGCCAACCCGGCGACCGCCAACCCGCCGACCGCGAGCCCAAGCAGGACCGGGCCCGCGCCACCCGGCAGCGCATCCTGTCCGCCGCCGTCGCCTGCCTCGCCGAACACGGCTGGTCCGGCAGCACCGTCGCCGTGGTGTGCGCCCGGGCCGGGGTGACCCGGGGCGCCGCGCAGCACCACTTCCGCACCCGCGAGGAGCTGTTCACCGCGGCGATCGCGCACATGGCCGAGGAGTGGCTGGCGGCCGTACGCGCCCGTGCCCGCGCGCTGCCCGGCAGCGGCCAGGACCGTACCTACGCCGTGGTGGACATGCTCGTCGCCGTACACACCGGGCCGCTCTTCCGCGCGGCGCTGCACCTGTGGGTCGCTGCCACCGACGAACCGGCGCTGCGGACCCGGGTGGCCGCGCTGGAGGCCCGGATCGGCCGCGAGGCGCACCGGCTCGCGGTGGAGTTCCTGGCCGCGGACGAGTCGGTGCCCGGGGTGCGGGAGGCCGTGCAGGCCACCTTGGACATGGCCCGCGGCCTGGGCCTGGCCAACCTGCTCAGCGACGACTCGGCGCGCCGGGCCGGCATCGTCCGGCAGTGGTCGCGGACGCTCGACGCGGTGCTGCGGCCCCCGGCGGCGTGAGGCGGGCCACCCCGGCCGCGACCCACCCGCCGGCACCCGCCCCGTGCGGTACGGTCCCGCCGCGCTACGGGTCCCGCCGCTCCACGGGCCCGCGTCAGTGCAGGCCCGCGTCAGTGCAGGGACGTGTCGGCGGGGCCGGTGGCCATGCGGGTGAAGCGCACGGTCATCCCGTCCCGTTCCGGCGCGCAGCACAGCAGCCCGGCCCGCGCCTTGGCGTCCGGGTCGAGCCACGCCACCCGGATCGTCCGCCACGGCTCGTGCTCGCAGCGGGCCCGTACCGTCACCGCGTCGCCCGACCTGCTGACCCGGATCGTCACCTCGCGGCCCGCCCACTCCGGGACCGGGGCGAGCGACCAGTCGGAGGTGCCGTGCGTGACGACCGCGCCGAGCTGCGGCAGGCCGTCGGAGATCTCCACGCCCGCCTTGATCCAGGTCGAGGCGTCGACCCTGACCAGGGCGCCCGCCTGGTCGTACAGCTCGGTGAAGTCGGCGTGGAAGCCGACCTCAACGGCGGTGCCGGGCGGGAAGTCGGTGAGCAGGGCGTGGCCGTCGTCGTGCACGAAGCCGTAGCTCGTGGTGCGCCAGAAGTCGCTGCCCGAGCGGGCGGTGACCAGCAGGTCGGTGCCGTCGACCGCGACGTCCGCGGGCGGGTTGAGCCATTCTCCTTGCGACCAGGGCAGGTCACGCGGGACGGGGAGGGGCGAGGTCACGTATGTACCGCCGTTCTGAGCCGCAGAGTTGGTAGCCGAGCCAGATGTTGATCGCGAGCATAGGCGCGTTTCCGTCGTCGTTGGCAGTCGTGGCCTCGCGATAGCCCTTCGCGCGGGCCAGGTACAGGGACTGGGCCTTGGCGGCCTTGGCCAGGCCGCGGCCGCGGAAGGGGCGGCGGATTCCGGTGCCGCCGGACGCGTAGTGCCGCGCGCCGTCGGTCTGCGCGATGACCAGCCCGGCGACCTCGCCGTCCACCACCGCGACCGTGCTCAGGTCGGCGTCGAAGTCCGGCCGGTCCCAGTTCAGGGCGCGCCAGTCCGCGTAGCTGAGGCGGTCGGCGGCGACGTCGCCCGGCTCGTCGCCGAAGCACTCCACGTCCGTCCGCCACAGTGGCCGCGGGTCGCGCTCCCACGCGACGGCCGGCAGCAGCAGCACGCCGCGCGGCAGCCGCGGGCGGGCCGGCAGCGGGCCGCGGGGCGACAGGTCCAGGCGCAGGAACCGTGCCTCGCGGCCGGGGCGGTAGCCGTGCGCGGTGGCGAAGCTCTCGCACGCCGGGTCGGGGTGCGCCCAGGCAAAGCACGCGGTCGCGCCGATCGCGTCCAGGTGCGTCTCGGCGGCGGCCAGCAGCGCCCGGCCGGTGCCGCGGCCGCGGTCCGCGGCGGCGACGTTGAGGTTCACGAAGGCGGCGCCCGCGTCCTCGGCGTCGGCGAACAGCCCCGCCCGGGCGCACCCGACGATCCGCTCGCCGTCCACCGCGACCAGCAGCCGGCAGCGCTGCCTGGCCGGCATGGCCGTCGCCTGCGCGTGCACGCTCCTGGGCGTGGTGACCTGGTACGGCTCCTCGGCGCGTAAGAGCGCGCACAGAGCGTGGGC
Source organism: Streptomyces sp. NPDC088194 (assembly GCF_040702025.1). Taxonomy (NCBI): domain Bacteria; kingdom Bacillati; phylum Actinomycetota; class Actinomycetes; order Kitasatosporales; family Streptomycetaceae; genus Streptomyces; species Streptomyces sp. NPDC088194. Next base: position 9,139 of record NZ_JBFBIV010000101.1, read on the forward strand.
GTCGGCGGGGTCGTAGTCCCTGATCGCCACCATGCTGCCGCACCCTACGCGGCCGGTACGGGCCGCCGCCCTGGTTTTCGGCACTCTCGTCGGGCCCGGACGGTCCGGAACGGGCCCGACGGGTGGACCCTGGAAGGTGCGGGGGGTGGCACGCGCTTCAGGAGGCGAGCACCGTGCCCAGAAGCGGATACGAACCGATGCAGGCCCGCAGCGCGCTCCGGCTGCGGCTCACCTTCGCGCTGCTCGGGGTGGTGTGGGGCGTGGGCGCGGCCGTGGGCTTCGCGCTGGTGAACCTGCCCGGCTGGGCGGGGCTGTGCGCCTTCGTCGCGCTGGTCGCGGTCGGCGACATCTTCGTCGTCCGCTACCGGATGCGGCAGGGCGCCCGCTACCAGCCCGGCCGGGACGAGCCGCCCAATCCGCCGGTCGACCCCGAGGAGTCGCCCGGTCCGCCGGTCGAGCGGCCGGTCGAGACCCGTCATTTCCACGGGGCCACGCGGCGGTGAGCCTGGGCGGCGCGGCACCGGATGACCGGGGGCCCGGGAGCCCGGGGGCACAACGGGGCGGGGCCGTCCACGCTCGAAGGGCCCGGCACTGAGTGCCGGGCCCTTCGATTCGTAGCGGGGACAGGATTTGAACCTGCGACCTCTGGGTTATGAGCCCAGCGAGCTACCGAGCTGCTCCACCCCGCGTCGGTGAACACCACCTTACGGGGTGGATGCCCGGGCGCCAAATCCATTCCCCCGGCGCGGTGCGGCGGGCACGTAGGAACACGGTGAGTGGTGGACCGGATGCGGCGGGTCGCGGATGCGGGCGGGCGCGCGGAAATGCCGAGGGGATCGCGGAAATGCCGAAGAGATCAGGGAACGACGAGTTATCCACAGGCCCTTCGGCGGGCGGGAGGGGCCGCGGGTTAATCTCAGGGAGTCGAAGATCAGCGGGCCCGCGGCGCGGTCGCGGGAGTTGGCGAGCGGGATGAAGGAGGGCGTGATGGCCGGGGTGAACGCGAGTGCCGTGGCGGCGACCGGACTGATCGGGGGCTACGGAGTGGCCCGGTGGACCAAGCGGCGCGAGCTGGGCGGTGTGGCGCTGGCCGCGGCCGGCGTGGTGGCGGCGCGCGAGTGGCGTCGGAGCACCGGCGCGGTGCCGGCGGCGGCCCTCACGGGGGCTTACGTGGCGGCGTTCGCGGGTGCGCACCCGCTCGCGAAGAAGGTCGGCGCCTGGCCGGCCGTGTTCGCCGTTGCCGGGGGCATAGCCGCCGCGTCCTGGGCGGTCGCGGGGCGCGGCCGGTAGCAGCCGCGGGCCCCGCACTTCCCTGCGGGCGCGAACTTTTTTGCGGGCATGGCGAGTTGCTCGGCGGACCCGCCGGGTCCGGGATGCGGCGGAGCGCGCGACCCGGAATCCGGTACGGGGTGCGGCTCGGCCCTCGGCCGGGGGTGCGGTTCGGCCCTCGGCCGGGGGTGCGGCTTGGGCTTCGGCCTTCTGGAGGTCGGTGCGGCGCCGACACCGTACGGTGACGGTGTACGGGCAGTCGGTCACGACTGGGCGAACGTTCCGAGGGGGCTGGGCGTGTTGGTGGAACCGGAGATCGCGAAGTTGCTGTCGGCTCTGGCCGGCAAGGTCCTGAGCGATGCCTGGGACGCGGGGGTGAAACCGCGGCTCGCGGCGCTGCTCCGGTTGCGGGGCGGCGGCCAGGACGAGCAGGTGCTCGGCGACCTGGAGCAGGCGCGCGCGGCCGCCGCGACGAGCGCGCCCGACGAGGCACTCGGACGCGTCGCGGACCTGCTGCGCTCGACACTCGGCACCCTCGCCGCCGAGCAGTCGTCGCTGGCCGCCGAGGTGCGGGAGTTGCTCGCGACGGCGACCGCCGCCCGGTCGCAGCCGCTCGCCCGTATCGCGGTCTCCGCCGTGGACGACTTCGAGAACCACGAGGAAGAGCTGCGGCAGATGGACGCCGCCTGGGAGGCGGGGCGCGGGAGTCCGGGACCGACGGTGCTGTTCGTGTACGGCCCGCGCGGCATCGGTCTGACCACACTCGTGCGGCAGTGGCTGCTCAGGCACCGCGACACCTTCAGCGCCGGTCCTGAACTGTCCGCGGTGCTGGCCAGGAGCGCCACCGGAGCGCTGCCCGATCCGGCGGCGGTCTTCGACGAGTGGTTCCGGCTGCTGCACGTGCCGAAGCAGGAGGTGCCGTCGGACCTCGCGGCGAAGATGGCCAAGTTCCACCAGGTCACCGCCGAGGGGCCGGTGTTCGTGCTGCTGGAGGATGTCGCGCTGGCCTCCCTGGCCAAGCACTTCCTGCCCGCCTCCTCGGAGGCCGTGGTGGTGGTCACCGGCAGGGAGCTGATGCGCAGCCTCGTCTCCGACGTGCACGCGAAGGCGTTCAAGGTCGGGCCGCTGCTGCCGGAGTACAGCCGGCGGCTGCTGATCAGCTCCGGTCGGCTCGCGCCGTACGCCGCCTCGCACCGGGCGGAGATCGACACAGCGGTGCGCGTCTGCGAGGGCAACCCGCTGCTGGTGCGGATCGCGGGTGCGCAGATGCTCTTCGACCAGCCGTACGGCATCGGCGAGTTCGCCACTGCGCTGTCGGACCACCGTCCCGAGGTCCGGCTGGGGGCTTTCGACGTGGACGAGCGCAGCGGAGCCGAGATCTTCGACGCCGGCTACCAGGAGTTGGGCCGCCGCTCCCCCGAAGCGGCGCAGGTCTACCGCCTGCTGGGCCTGCACCCGACGGCGGAGTTCGACGAGGACGTGGTGGCGGCGATGGCGCCCGGGCTCGACGGCCGCACCCGCGCCAAGGCGATCCGGACGCTGCGGGACTCCAGCCTGATCGAGCGGATCGACGGGGGGATGTACCGCGTGATCAGCGGCCTGGTGCACACCCACGCGGCCGAGTGCGCCCGGGCCGATCTGCCGGGGCCTGAGCGCGAGGCGGCACGGCGGCGCTGGGTCCGGCACTACGTGGACCTCGCGGAGCGTTTCGACGCCGGCCTGTCGCCGCGGTACCGGCACGATCCTTCGGGCGCGTACGCCGGATACCCGCCGGCCGACGAGGACACCCAGGACATCCTGGTCGAGGAGCTGGTCCGCCGCCGGCACATCCTCAAGGCCGCGGTGCGCGCCGCCTACGACGCGGGGACGTACGACGCGTGGTACTACGACGCGACCTGGCGCCTGGCCCAGGGCCTGTGGACGTTCTACCTGCGCTGCGGGTTCCACGGTGACTGGGTCGAGGTGTACGAACTGGCGTGCGGGGCCGCCCTGGAGGACCCGGTACGCGGAAACCTCCTGGCGCTCGCCCGGATGCGGTACGGCCTCGGGTTCGCCTTCCTCGACCGGTTCGGTCCGGGTGATCCGGCCGCCGCCCGGGGGCAGTTCGAGCAGGCGCTCGAACTCTGCGACCCGGCGCTCGCCCGCCCGGAGACGTCCGCGGCGGACGCCGAGGGGTGGCGGCGCACCCGGTCCAGCGCGCTGGAGGGCCTGGGGAAGCTGGCCGACGGGCTCGGCCGGCCCGAGCAGGCGCTCGCGCACCTGGACGAGGCGCTGGCCGCGCTGGACGACGTCGACCACCCGCGCGGCCGCGCCCTGATCGCCCTGCACCGCGGACCGGTGCTGACGAAGCTCGGGCGGTACGACGACGCCGCCGCCGTACTGGCCACGGCGGGTGCGGAGTTCCTGGCGCTGTCGCCGCCGGACACCTTCAACGCGGCCAAGGCGAGCGCCCGTCTGGCCGAGGCGCTGCTGGCGGCGGGGCGTCCGGACCAGGCACTCGCCGCGTTCGACGAGGCCGTGGCGGGTCTGGGCCGGCCGCGGCACGGCTACCAGCGCGCCGGGGTCCTGCTCGCCCGGGGCGACCTGCTGCTCGCGCGCGGCGAGGTGCGGCGGGCCCGCGCGGACTGGAGCGACGCGGCAGCGCTGTTGCGCGCGGCCAACAGCGACCGGGTCGAGCAGGCGCGGCGGCGCCTGGCGGAGCACCCGGACCCGGACCCGGAGCCCGATCAGAGCCAGGACGAGGTCGCGGACCCGGATCGGGGTTCCGCGGGAGGCGGTTCAGAGGGCGGTGACCACGAGTAGCGCGGGCTCGGCGTCGGCGCCGATGGTGACCCGCACCCGCAGCGGCGGGCGGCCGGCGCCGGGGCCGTGCGGCGCACGCGGACCGCTCAGCAGCCGTTCGTGCACGACCGAGGCCGCGATCGCCGGGGAGACCCACCAGGGGCGCGGCCCCGACCACGTCGCGCGCACCCGCGTGCCGCTGCCCGGCAGCAGGGCCACGCACCCGTCGTCCGGTTCCTCCGTGGCGATCAGCGCGCACCCCGGATACCGCGCGACCGCCTCGGCGCCGGCAGCAGCGCGCTCCGCGGGCACCGGACCGCCGCGCGGACGCGCGGGCACCAGCAGGACGTCGGCGGACCGGGGCCACTGCGTGTCGGGGTCGTCGATGTCCGCGACGAGCTGGGCGCCCGCCAAGTGGCCTTCCTGGCTGGGGCGTTGGAGCGCGGCGTGGTAGCGGCGCACGGTGACCGCGTCGCCGTCCGTGCCGACCGTGCCGACCGTCACGTACATGGGCGCCACGACGGGAGAGCGCCGCGCCTCGGGCGGCCCGGCCGCGGGTTCGCCGGGCGCCGCCGGCACGGGCACGGCGCGGGCGGCGGCCGGCGTGGCGGGCTCGGGCAGTCCGAGCCGCTGGTAGAACAGCGCGCGCAGCAGCGCGGCGGCCTGCCCCGGACGTGAGGTGACCAGGGAGCGCAGGTGCCGCAGTTCGGGGTCCGCGGCCTGGCGGCGGGCGGCGTCGTCGAGTTGGGGCAGGAGCGGGCGGTGCGCGGAGAGCCGGGGCACCGCCCGGGCGAGCAGCGCCATCGGCGAGCCGGGCGCCGCCTTGTCCGTCGCGAAGGAGCCGAGGACGGTGGGCAGGCCGAGCGACACGCCGTACTGCGTCACCGATCCGCCGTCCCCGCACAGCGCGTCCGCCGCGACCAGCGCGGCCTTCCACGTCTGCGTGTCGGGGCGCGGCAGCATCAGCCCGCAGGCGAGCAACGGGGCGAGCCAGGTGTGCAGTTGCCACGCGCCGTGCCCGTAGTACGCGTTCGGGTGGACGGCGGCGAGCACGCGGTACTCGTCGGCCGGCAGCTCCGCGAGCGCGCGCCGCAGGACGTCGCGTTCGGGGTCGGCGGCGTCCAGCACCGAGTCCCTGCCCCACGTGGACGAGACCACGACGAGCTTCTGACCGCGCCGGACGCCCAGCGCGTGGCGGTAGTCCGGCCGGAACGGAGCGCTCGCCGCCAGCTCGTCGAAGCACGGGTCGCCGGCCACCAGGCTCAGGGGCACGGCGTCGGGGCAGCTCACGGCGAGCCGCGCGCGCTGCTCCTCGTGCGACAGCACGATGGCCGACGGCACCACGCGGCCGTCGTGCATCAGCCATTCCTCGGTGAGCCCGAACGCCTCCCGGCTGCCGCCGAGCAGCTTGTTGTAGCCGGCCCCGTGCGGCGTGCCGATCAGGGGCGCGTGCAGGTTGTACAGGTCGCCACCGCGGCTGGTGGCGATCGCCAGGTCGAACTTGCGCTGCTTCGCCTCGCTCCAGGCCAGCACGAGCGCGCCGCGCGCCTGGAGCAGTTCGAGCGTTCCGTTGTCCAGGGCCGAGGAGCCGGTGCAGGTGAAGACGGTCTCGACCCGGCGGTCGCCCTCGAAGAGCGCGAGCAGGTCGAGCAGGCGGGTCGCCGAGGTGACGTTGTGCGCGACGGCGAGGACGGTCCGCTCGGCGAACACGCTCCGCCAGCGCTCGGCGTCCTCGGCCAACGGCAGCGGCACCCGTCGCCCCGCACCCTGCACCGCGCTCGTCCCCTCTCGCCCTCTCGCCTCTCGACCGCACGCCGGCCTGCCGCGCCGACCCGCCGCGCACGGCCTGCCGCGCCCGCCGTCGTACGGTACGGCCCGCCGTCGTACCGCGGCCTGCCGTACCGCGCGGCCGCCCAGGCCGACGATACGCGAGCACGGGTTCGGCCAGGGCGGCGCGACGCGACATCGGCGGCGCGATCGGGCCGGGCGCGGGTGCGATCAGGCGGCGCGGGTGAGGACCGCGTCGACGGTGATGAGGGTGCTGCCGCGCACCATCCCCCACCGGTTCCAGGTGATGCCGAAGCGGTGCCGGTCGATCGCCACCTCGAGGGCGACCGCCACCTTGTCACCGCTCACGTCGGTGATCCGGGCATGCAGCCGCTGCCGCTCCCGGATGCCCTTGACGCGGATGTCGGCCCGCAGTTCCACCTCGTCCCCTGACACGGCCGCCGAGTCGATCACGACCAGGATCTCGGGATACCGCGCCACGTCGAGGAAGTCGGCGGATCTGAGATGGAGGTCCCGCTTCCTGTTCCTCGTGTCGATCGAGGCCGAGTCGATCCGCAGCGTGCCGGTGACCGACCCGTCCGGCGATACGGTGACGTCGCCGGTGACGGCGAAACCGCCCCTGACGGTGAGCAGTCCGCCCATCAGCCGGTGCGCGAAACGGACGCTCCCGGCCCGGCTGCCGAGGACCCAGTGCCCGGCTCCGGTCCCGGCGGTGAGCGGGTTGACGGCTGTCGCCCTGGTCATGAGGTCTCCTCCTGCGTACGACGGTGACGAATCCGCGGGTGGCCGGCGCGACGTCGGCGCCGGGCTCCGGGTGCGGCGGGTCGCGCCGGCGGGACGGCTCAACGCGCCACCGTCCGAAGGCCGTCCGCGGCCGGCGGGCGTTCCGGCTGCTCGCCCGTCTCGGAGGTGATGATGTCCCTGCTCCTGATCAGCACGAGCGCGCAGACCGCGCCGACGCACGCCACCACCCCGGTGATGACCAGCAGGTTGTCGAGGCCGGCGGCGAAGCCGTCCCGGATCGCGGCGGCCAGCACGCCGCGCTGCTGGGGAGGGGCGCCCGCGATGACCTTGCCGATGTCGCCCTGCCGCACGCCGGCGGCGATCTGCCCGCCGTGCCCGCTCAGGCCGGGCACCCCGGCGAGCCGGTGGTCGAGGTCGCGGTGCAGCGACGAGGACAGTACGGAGGCGAGCACGGCGACGCTGGTGGCGATGCCGACCTGCCGGAAGGTCGAGTTCACCCCGGAGGCGGTGCCGGAGCGGTCGGGGGTGACCACGCCGATGGCGGTCGCCGCCAGCGGCGGGTTGACGAGCCCGGCGCCCACACCGGCGACGACGAAGCCGGGGACGAGGTGGGTCCAGGAACTGTCGCCGTGCAGGCCCGCCATGAGGAACAGGCCGATGCCGACCAGCGCGAGACCGGGTCCGATCAGCAGCCGGATCGGGACGCGTTCGCTGAGCCGCCCGGCGACCGCGGCCGCGACCAGCAGCGCGCCGGTGATGATCAGCAGCCGCAGGCCCGCGCCGAGCGAGCTGTAGCCGAGCACGTCCTGGAGGTAGATCACCAGGTACAGGAACATCGCGAACAGCGAGGCGTTCATGGTGAAGGCGGCGATCGAACCGCCGACGAACGTCGGCGTCCGGAACAGCGACAGGTCGAACATCGGGTGCGCGACCCGGCTCTCCACGACCACGAAGACGACCAGCAGCACCGCGCCGGCGGTGAGGCAGGCGACGACCGCGGTGTCGCCCCAGGAGTTCTCGCTGGCCCGGATCAGCCCGTAGACGAGACCGACCAGGCCGCCGGTGAGCAGGCCGAACCCGGTCCAGTCCGGCCGGGCCACCCGCGGCGCCCGCGACTCCTCGACCTTGCCCAGCGTGACGACCAGGGCGAGCGCGCCGACCGGGATGTTCACCAGGAAGATCCACCGCCAGCCCAGGCCGTTGGTGAGGGCACCGCCCAGGATCGGGCCCAGCGCGACGGCGGCGCCGGTGACCGCGCCCCACACGCTGAAGGCCACGGCCCGCTCCGAGCGCGGAAAGCCGTGCGCCAGCAGCGCCAGCGAGGTGGAGTACATCATCGCCCCGCCGACGCCCTGGCCGCAGCGGGAGACGATGAGCATCAGCGGCGACTGGGCCAGGCCGCACAGCACCGAGCCGGCGGTGAAGACGCCCAGCCCGAGCGCGAAGAGCCGGCGGCGCCCGTAGCGGTCGGCGAGCGAGCCGGTGGTGAGCAACAGGGCGGCCAGGGTGAGCGCGTAGGCGTCCACCACCCACTGGACCTCGGCGAAGCCGGCGCCGAGCGAGCCCTGGATCTCGGGCAGCGCGACGACCACGATCGTCACGTCGAGCAGCAGCATGAACGAGCCGGCGCACACGGCCAGCAACGTCCACCATTTCCTGTCCATCACATGTCCTCTCATCGGCGGCGCACCGCGGGGAAAGCGGCTTCCGGCCGGGTGAGGACATGCTCGGCCGACGTGTTCGCACCGACCAGGAATCCGGCCGTTCGCGACGGATCTCGACAGCGATAGGCTCAGCTCCGTGGAAATCGCCACGCTGGACACCGTGGACCGGCAGATCCTGCACGCGCTGGTGGTGGACCCGCGGATCGCGTTCCGGACGCTGGCCGAGCTGGTCGGGGTCTCGGACCAGACCGCGGCGCGCCGCTACCGCCGGCTGCGCGAGTCGGCCGGCCTGCGCGTCCTGGGCCGGGTGAACGGCGAGCGGGTCGGCTGGACCGACTGGCTCGTCCGGCTGCGGTGCACCCCGGGCTCGACGGGGGCGATCGCCGCCGCGCTGACCCGGCGGGTGGACACCCGGTGGGTGCAACTGGCCTCGGGCGGCACCGAGGTGGTCTGCGTGGTCCAGGCGCGCACCGCCGAGCAGCGCGACGCGCTCTTCCTCGAAGGCATCCCCAACAGCCGCCGGGTGGTGCACATCTCGGCCCACTCGCTGCTGCGCACCTTCTCCTCGCCCACCTGGCCGGTGTTCACCTCGGCCCTGACCGACGCCCAACTCGACCGGCTGCCCACGCCGATCACGCGCGAGCGGGACGACACCGTACTGGCCCTCGACGCCGACGACGAGGAGCTGCTGTCCCATCTCGCGCACGACGGGCGGACCAGCACCGCGCAACTGGCCGCGGCGACCGGCTGGCACGAGTCGTCGGTACGCCGCCGCATCAGCGGCCTGTGCGACTCCGGGGTGCTCTACTTCGACCTCGACCTCGACGAGCACGCCCTCGGCATGACCAGCAACTCGCTGCTGTGGATCTCGGCCCGGCCCGACCGGCTCGACGAGACCGCGCGGGCCGTCGCCCGCCACCCCGAGGCGCCGTTCGTCGCCGCGGTCACCGGCAGCAGCAACCTGGTGGCCAACGTCGTCTGCCGCAACGAACGCCACCTGTACGACTACCTCAGCGGCACCCTCGGCCGGCTGCCGGGCATCCGCGCGATCGAGACCGCTCCGCTGATCCGTACGGTCAAGCGCGCCGGGTCGGTGCTCCGCCCGAACGCCACCTGACCGGCAGCGATTCCGGCTACGGTCACCCGAACCCGCCCGTCACACGCGTCCGGTGGCCATACGCGTTCAGCGCCGTACACGCCCAGCGCCGTACGAACCCGGTGGTCGTACGAACCCGGCGGCCGCGCACGACCACCGGTCACGCACGACCACCGGTCACACGGACCCGGCGGTCACGCTCACCTCGGCGGTGACAGCGGCTTCCGGCTCGACCGGGGTCCAGCGAATCCGGGTGCCGCACACGGAGACGAGCATCGCGGCGGCGGCCACCGCCCCGAGCGCCCAGACCAGCCCGCTCGCGTTCGCGATGAACCCGACCACCGGCGGCCCGGCGAGCAGACCGGTCGTCCCCATGGTGGCCACGACGGTGAGCGCGTCCGAACCGTTCTTCGCGGCGGCCACGTAGACGCACGGCGTGACCGAGGCGATGCCCAGGCCGACGCAGGCGAAGCCGAGCAGCGCAGGCACCACTCCCCCGCTGAGCAGCGCGAGCGCCAGCCCGACGGCCGCCAGCGCGCTGCCGACCCGGACGATACGGCCGTCGCCCCAGCGGCTGCGCCAGGAGTCGGCGAAGACGCGGGCGAGCACCATCATCACCGAGACGACCGCGATCCCCATCGGGGCCAGTTCCGCCGACGCCTTGGCGACGTCCTTCATGTAGAGGGCGGACCAGTCGTTCATGGCGCCCTCGGTCACGGTGCCGAAGACCATCGCGGCGCCCAGCCACAGCGTCACCCGGGACGGCGGCGTCCACCGCCCGCGGCCCTTCTCCTTCTTCTCCTGCGCCTGCCGGTCCTCGGTGAGCAGGCCGCCGCGCGCGAAGCCGAGCAGCAGCAGGACCAGCCCCGCGGCGACCGCGAAGTGCACGATCAGCGTGGACGTCAGCGCGTTCATCCCCGACGCCAGCAGGGCCGCGGCCAGCGAACCGCCGCTGAAGACGGCGTGCAGCCGCGCCATCGCGTTGCGCTCGTGGACCGCCTCCAGGGCCGCGCCCTGCGCGTTCATCGCCACGTTCAGCCCGCCGACCAGGGCGCCGTCGCAGAGCATCACCAGCAGCGCGACCGGGTAGTCCGGCAGCGCGGACATCGCCGGCAGCAGCAGCGCCAGGCCGAGCGCCGAGCCGAGCGCGAGCCGCCGCGAGCCCAGCCGCCGCATCAGCACGGCCACCACCGGGAAGGTGGCCACCGCCCCGATCCCGGTGGCCATCAGCAGCAGGCCGACCTCCGCCGCGGTCAGGTCCAGGTGCGACTTGATCGCGGGGAGCCGCGACGCCCACGTGGCGTACTGGAAGCCCAGCGAGAAGAACAGCGCGGCCGTGGCCAACTGCCCTCTGCGGAAAGGATCGTGAACGCGCAGCATCGGGCTCATCCCACTTCTTCTCGTGACGGCGCCCCGATCGGCAGGCCGCCGACCGCGGTCCGGTCGCCCTCCACCTGGCCGGACGGCAGCGCCATCGTCATGTACACAGAACCCGGCCCGTAGCCGCGGGCCTCGACGCCGTCGCGCGCGGTGAACCCGCTCGCGGACCAGAAGGTGTGGCTGCCGCCGACCGCGATCAGCGAGATCTGCTCGTACCCCTGGGCCCGGGCCGCGGCGGTCAGCCGGCCGAGCAGCCGCTTCCCGAGCCCGCGGCCGCGCACGTCCTCGGCGATCACCAGGTCGTGCAGGTGCAGATTCCGCGACGGGGTGGCCGCCTCCTCGCTGCGGGCCAGACCCGGGTAGGACCGTTCCGGGTACGGCAGCGCCAGCAGGTAGCCCGCCAGCCGCGCCCCGGCGCCCGGATCGGCACCCGGGTCAGCGCCGAGCCCCGGGACCAACTCCAGCGCGAAACACGTCGCCGGGGAGACCCGGGCCTTGGATTCCAGCGCCGCCCGTCCCTCGGACAGCCCGAGGGCCGCATAGGCGCGGGTCTCCAGGCCGACGACGTCCTCCCAGTCGTCGTCGGCCATCCGCCGGATACGCGCGTTCCAGGTCATCTACCGCCCGCCTTCCGCCTTGCGCACGCACGTCCACGGCAGCGGGCCGAAGCCGTTGAAGCCCTGCGTCATGTAACTGACCGCGTACGCCCCGCTGGACATCACCCAGACCGGGTCGCCCGACGCGATCGACGCGGGCACCCGGACCGGCCGGTGGCCGCCGGGGTAGGCGTCGTCGCTGTCGCAGGTGGGCCCCGCGACCGTCGCCGGGACGGACGGACCGCCGTGCCGGCCGGGAAAGACCAGCCGGTACTGCAACGCGTCCATCTCGTACAGGCCGTTGAACTTGCCGCAGCTCAGGTAGAGCCAGTGGCGCGGCTCGCCGTCCGCGTCGTGCCGCAGCGACAGCCGGACGACGTGCGCCCGGACCGCGCCGTGGTCGGCCACGAGGTAGCGGCCGGGCTCCACGATGAAGTCCAGCGCGCCGCCCGCGTCCCGGCACATCTGCATGCCCTCCCGGATCACGGCGAACATCTTGTCCAGCGGCGGGTCGAGGGGTTCGCCGCGCTCGTCGAGGTAGCCGAGCGCCGGCAGACCGCCGCCGAGGTCGACGTACTTCAGCGTCATCCCCCGCCCGCGCAACGTGTCGAGCAGATCGGCGAGTTGCTCGAACGCCCGCCGCCACGCACCGGCGGTCATCTGCTGGGACCCGACGTGCACCGACAGTCCGGCCGGTTCCAGGCCCGCGTCCCGGGCCCGTTCCAGCACGGCCACGGCGTCCTCCGGCGAGCAGCCGAACTTCCGGCTCAGTCCCCACAGCGCGCCGCCGCCGTCGGTCGCCAGCCGGCAGAACACCCGTGCGCCGGGCGCGTGTTCGGCGACGGCGGTGACGTCCGCCAGGCTGTCGGTGGCGAAGTCCCGGATGCCGAGCCGGTATGCCTCGGCGATGTCCGGGTCGGACTTGATGGTGTTGCCGTAGTGGATGCGCTCCGGGGGGACCCCGGCGCGCAGCGCCTGCCCGATCTCCTGCACGCTCGCCGCGTCCACCCCGCTGCCCTGCCGGGCCAGGCAGTCGAGCACCTCGTCCACCGGGCACGCCTTCAGGGCGAACCGGACGGCGACGCCGGGTAGTTCGGCCAGCAGGGAGGCGTAGCGCTCCTCGATGCCGCTGAGATCGAAGACGATCCGGTCGTCGTCGGCCGCCGCCAGTGCGGCGAGCAGCGTGTCGTCATGCCTCACGGACGTCGGTCCGGTTGCCGCTGGAGCAGGCCGGGGTCCGTGGCTCTCGCGCCGCCGACCAGGGCCGGCCAGACCTCGGTGAGCACCGCGAACTCCTCGATGTCGCGCCGCGCCTCGTCGAGCAGCCGCTCCCGGCTGCCGGCCAGCAGGTCGGCGAACTCGGCGTACTTCCCGCCGAGCCGGCGGTAGGCGTCATCGAGGACGTCCAGCCGCTGCACGTTCTCGGCCTGGTCCAACCGGCTGCTCTCCCAGAGCAGTTCGACGATCGCGTCGGTCCTGACCTGGTTCCGCTCGTCCAGCAGCGACGCGCCGGCCCGCTCCATCCGGTCGTAGACGAAGTTCAGGTAGAGCATCGACAGGAAGAACTTGGCGAACCGCAGCTGGTACGCGGTGAATCCGGGGCCGGTCCTGCGCTCCGGGGTGTAGAAGTTCACGATGTTCCGGTTGTGCAGCACCCCGGGCAGCGTCGCGTCGTGCACCAGGTGGATGAGGAAGTAGTCGCTGCCGATGGTGTCGGTCGCCGGCAGCAGCGGCACCGACTCGTGCACGCCGTGGAAGGCGATGTTGCACATGTCGACCCGCATGGGGTCCACGTGCGTCAGCGTGGAGTGGTCGTGGTGGAACGGTTCGGTGCCGGCGCCACGGAAGGAGTCGTCGGCGAACTCCCGCTTCTGCTCGGCCGACCAGTCGAAGGGCGCCCACAGGCCGACCACGTCGTGGTAGGCGCCGGGGTCGAGCCGGCGCATCTCCTCGATGTCCACGGACATCTCGCCGACGAAGGAACTCCCCACCATCGAGACGGGCTTGCCCGCGTGCTCGGCGTCCAGGTCCGTCTCGGTCACGTCCGCGGCCGCGTCGCCCGCGGGCCGGCCGAGCGCGAGCAGTTCGTGGTGGATCGGGAAGACGGGCCGCGCGGTGTCCCCGGCCGGGGACGTCCCCCCGACCGGTCCGTCCGCGACGGCCTGCCCTGCCGGCCCGGACTGCCCGGACTGCCCGGACTGCCCGGACTGCCCGGCGGCCACGGACGACCCCGCCGGCACGGACTGCCCGGCGGCGACGGCCCGCCCGGCTTCCCCCGCGACGACCTGGTACCGGCTGTCGGAGTCCCGCCGGTGCACCGACTCGCAGCCGAGCGCGGCCGCGACCAGGAACGCGCGGTTGGTGCAGGCACCGTAGGACACGGCCCGCGGAAGCATCAGGTCGAGCACCAACTCGGGCTTCTCCACACCCGATTCGTCGATCGCCCGGCGCAGGAAGTCCCGCTGCGCCGCCTCGTCGAGGTGGTGCGCGACGACGCCGGGGGTCGCGGGCAGCGCGCGGACGGCGGCCGCATGCTGCTCGGACACCGCCGGCCCGCAGGAGTCGAGGACCAGCAGGTGCACCTCGACGTCGAAGTGCGAGACGGCGTAGACCGCTTCGTCGTGCAGCGCGGAAATCGCCGGCAGGCAGGACCTGTTGGTGGGAAGTGCAAGGCAGATTCGGCGCATCGCTACTCTCCGGCCGCCGGCTGGGCGTCCTGGCGGGCCGCGGTGTCGGCGCCCTGCGGGTGCCAGGACCGCAGGCCGAGCAGCTTCTCGCCGAGTTCGGTGAGCTCGGCGGTGTCGTAGCGCAGCGACTCGTGCCTGGTCGCGTCGCCGACGAGCGTCTTGTTCCACTCCGGCGTGCCGAGCGTGCGCCAGGACTCGACGCGGGAGCGGCGCAGTTCCTCGTGCGACTCCAGCGCGGGCATCATCGACAGGTACTGCGCGGACCGCACCCCGTCGGTGGAGGTGTTGGGCGCGACGCCGTGCGCCAGCGAGCCGTTCCAGATCAGCAGGTCCCCGGCGCGCAGGTCCGGGCGGACGATCGGGAACTCGTCGGTGTCGATGGCGGGGCGGATCGGGTCACGGTCCTCCGGCTGCGTCGCCTTCCACTCCTCGAACCGGTGGAAGAGCTCGGGGCAGCACTGGAAGCCGCCCATGTCCGGCTTGGTGTCGGCGAGCGCGATGATCCCCTGGACCCGCTGCGGCAGCACGTCGAGGGTGCTGTCGATGTCCCAGTGCAGCCGGATGTCGAAGCCGCGCTCGGTGGGCGCGATCAGCGCGCGGTCGCGGTTCTTGATGTTCGGCGGGTTGAGGTTGAGCCGGTCCTGGGTGACCCACAGCTCCTCGCAGTCCCAGACGTCGACGAACGCGTCGTAGACCCGCTGCGCCTGCCGGCTGTTCCAGATGAGCTGGTGGTGGTACGCCTCGACAAAGCCGTAGATGTGCAGCTCGCGTTCGAGGTCGGTGCGGAACTCCCGCTCCTCGTACCAGGTTTCCGGCCGGGCCGGGTCGAGGCCCTGGAAGTCCCAGGCGAAGTCGAGCAGTTCCTGTGCGGCGGTCGCGGGTATCGCCTGCTCGACCACCACATAGCCGTACTTCTGCCAGAAGGCGAAGTCCTCTTCCGACAGCACGCGAAGCTCTTGCGTCTTGCGCAGGTCCCGCAGCGGTACCGGGGTGAGATAGGTCTCGCCGTCCGGGCTGTAGTACGGGAACTCCGATGCGGCCCGGTAAGGGCTCTGAGGCGCCAACAAAACAGTCGCTCCAAGGGTGGAATGTTCTTGAGCGGTCCGCCGCGCGAGGGGGGTTGGGCGTGCGGACCTGTCGACTGTGCGGGCTCAGCGGGTTGGGGGGCGGCAACGGATATCGACGCCCGCTACCGACAGATGCCTGGCCGTCGGGCTCGGGGTCCACCCGATCCACCGGGTGGTCCTGCTGGGCTCCGCCGGTCAACGTGCGCATCTGCCGTCACTCACGCCACGACTGTCGCTCGCTGAACTCGCGCTCTCCTAAGTTGGACTAGACCAACTGGCGCTGTCAAATGACCACTTGGTGAACCACCGTGCCCCACCAGCACTTTCGTCGCGTTCCGCAATTACCTCCGCACCACGAGTAGTTGCAACCGCGGGCGGCAGCCGCCTTGACACCCCTGAGCAGCCTGAGTCAGTATCCGTTGGTCTGTACCAATCACCGCCGGATGCGGTCAGTGCGTCGGCCCCACGGAAAGGCCCCGTTGATGTCCGCCAGCAAGTTGGTGTCCACCAGCAAGCAGAGCAACGAGTTGCGAGCTCTCGCGCTCTCCGTCCTCCAGCCGGGATTCGTCGGCACGGAGGCACCGGACTGGGTGCTGCGGGCCATCGCTGACGGTCTGTCATCCGTCGTGCTCTTCTCCCGCAATATCGCCTCGCCCCAGCAGGTCGCCCGATTGACCGCCCAACTACGCGCGGAGAACCCGTCGTTGATCATCGCGATCGACGAGGAGGCGGGCGACGTCACCCGGATCGAGTCCTCCACCGGCTCCACCCGGCCGGGCAGCTTCGCGCTCGGCGCGGTCGACGACGTCACGCTGACCGAGGCCGTCTCCCGCGACCTGGCCCGCGAGTTGCACGCCGCCGGGGTGAGCCTCGACTACGCGCCCAGCGTGGACGTCAACTCCAACCCGGACAACCCGATCATCGGGGTCAGGTCCTTCGGCGTCGAACCCGACCGGGTGGCCCGGCACGCCGCCGCCTGGGTCCGCGGCCTCCAGTCGGGCGGCGTCGCCGCCTGCGCCAAGCACTTCCCCGGGCACGGCGACGTCGCCGTCGACTCCCACCACGGCCTGCCCAGTTACGACGCGGACCTCGACACCATCGCCGCGCAGGCGCTGCCGCCGTTCCGGGCCGCGATCGAGGCGGGCGTGCGCGCGGTGATGAGCGGGCACCTGCTGGTGCCGGCCTACGACCCACACGTCCCGGCCACCCTCAGCAGCCGCATCCTGGACGGCCTGCTCCGCAAGGAACTCGGCTTCGACGGCCTGATCGTCACCGACGCGATCGAGATGGGCGCGGTCACCGACCGGTACGGCATCGACGGCGCCACGGTACGGGCGATCGCGGCCGGCGCCGACGCCATCTGCGTCGGCGGGGAGCACGCCGGCGAGGACACCTTCGAACTGCTCGCCGGTGCGCTCACCGGCGCCGTCCGCTCCGGCGGGCTCACCGAGGCCCGGCTGGCCGAAGCGTCGCGCCGGGTACGGGAGTTCGCCGACTGGTCGAGCGGGCTGGCCCGCGCGGTGCCGGTCGACCCGGTCAGCGGCGACATCGGCTTCACCGCCGCCCGGCGCGCGATACGGGTCAGCGGCCCCGCGGACACGGCGCTGCCGCTGCCCGCCGCGCCGCACGTGGTGGAGCTGGTGCCGTCCACCAACCTGGCGATCGGCAAGGAGACCCCCTGGGGCGTCGCCGTACCGCTGCGCGAGCGCCTGCCCGGAACCACCTTCGTCCGGGTGCACCCGCAGCAGCTGACCGACCACCCGGCGGTCCTCGACGAGCACGCCCTCGCGCCCGCCGCCGGCCGCCCGCTGGTCGTCGTCGTCCGGGACGCGGCGCGCAACAAGTGGATGGGCAAGGCCCTGACCGACCTCACCGAGGCGCGTCCGGACGCGGTCGTGGTCGAGATGGGGCTGCCGGACGACTCCGGGGCCGGTGCGGTCCGGGTCTTCACGCACGGCGCCACCGCGGCGTCCGGCGTGGCCGCGGCCGAGGTACTCGCCGGCGTCCCCACCCGGTAACCGCGCGACAGCCACCCGGCAACCGCCCGGGGACCGCCCGGGCGGCAAGCCCCCGGCCCGCCGGACACCGCAGGGGCCGCGACGTCCACGACGTCGCGGCCCCCTTCGCGCTGCCGTCGGCGAGGTCGGCGCCGTCCTCTCAGAACCGCGAACCGGACGGCTCGCGGTGACCGGCTGTCACCGCCCCCGAAGGCCGCCGCGTCGCTCTTCGCCCGAGTCCGAGGACCGCGGAATGCGCCCGCCAAAACCCTTCACCCGCAAGGGAATTCACGCCCTCCGCCCTTTCCGCCCGCATGAATTCCCGCTGAATCAGGGCTGAATGGAACGCGCCGCCCCGCGGATGCCCAGCACAACACCCCAGCTCAACGGCGTTTCCCCCACCCGAGCACGGAAACCGTCCGCGTATTCCGGCCCCACCCGCATACAACCAACCACCGACACCCGGAGTCCTATGCATCCGTAAGTCCCCTACTCCTCAGTGAGGTTGCGACCATGTCCTCCCCCTTCTCCGGCCGCCGGGCCCTCCGCACCGCGTCGGCGCTGACGCTCACGCTCGGTACCGGTCTGGCCGCCCCGCTCCTCGCCGCGGGCCTGGCCGGCGCCGCCACGCCGTCGGCGACCGCCGCCTACAACGCGAGCGACCAGGCGATCGACTACACGGCGGCCCCCGGCCAGACCAACAAGGTGACGATCACCAGCTCGACCACGACCCTGAGCGACATCACGTACGTGATCGACGACGCCGTCCCGATCACGGCCGGCGACGGCTGCACCTATCCCAGCGGCACGGACCACACCAAGGTCTCCTGCACGGTCACCACCTACGACACGGAGGACCCGTACCCGACCTTGAAGGTCGACCTCGGCGACGGCGCCGACACCGCCGCGTACGCCAACACCACCAACCAGGCGTACTACTTCGCCTCGTTCGACCTGGGCGCCGGCAAGGACACCTACACCGAGACCGGCCGCGTGGGCGGCGACAGCGTCGACGGCGGCGCCGACGACGACAACCTGACGGTGGGCCCGGACACGGTGGTGCTCGGCGGCGACGGCAACGACACCCTCCACGCCGGTGCGGGCAGCATCGCGCAGGGCGGCGAGGGCAACGACACGATCTACTCCAGCGGCACCGACGCCGCCGCCGACGGCGGTACCGGCAACGATGTCCTTTACGGCGGCGACGGACGGCAGAACCTGTCCGGCGGCGACGGCGACGACAGGATCTACGGCGGGAAGGGCGACGACTTCCTGTACGGCGGCAAGGGCGACGACACCATCTACGGCAACAGCGGTGTCGACACGATCTACGGCAACAGCGGCGACGACGCGCTGTACGGCGGCCCCGGCAAGGACGTCCTCTCCGGCGGCCCCGGCAAGAACACCGTCCACCAGGACTGAGCCACCGACACCGCCCGGCGACCCCGCCGCCACGGAACTCGCCAGGTCAGCCGGTGTCCCGGTCGGTCCGGTCGCCCCGGCCGCCCCGATCCCCCCGCGGATCGACCCGCACCGCCGGGCTCGTGGCGGACGCGCCGCCACCCGGGCGCAAGGCGCCGCCGCCGGCCTCCGGCGCCGGGGCAGGCGCGGGCACGGACGCCGCCGCACGGGGCGTGCCCAGCGCCTGCCACTCCGGAGCCGGCGCGCCGCGCGGCACGCC
>NZ_JBFBIV010000102.1:0-27095 GCF_040702025.1 Streptomyces sp. NPDC088194
GACGCGGCCCCCACCGACGCGGC
The DNA here is from genome assembly GCF_040702025.1 of Streptomyces sp. NPDC088194. Taxonomy (NCBI): domain Bacteria; kingdom Bacillati; phylum Actinomycetota; class Actinomycetes; order Kitasatosporales; family Streptomycetaceae; genus Streptomyces; species Streptomyces sp. NPDC088194. Next base: position 24 of record NZ_JBFBIV010000102.1, read on the forward strand.
CCCCGCCGGCCGGTTCGGGCCGGCCGGATCGGGCCGCGTCACCCGCCGGCCGCCCGCCGGGCGCCCGCGTCAGATGCGGGGGCGGGGGCGGGCGTCCGGGGAGGGCCGCCCCGTGAGGGCGGGCACCGAGCGTCCGGCGCGCTTGTAGGTGCGCATGAGCAGGGCGGTCTCCACCCGGCGCAGCCCCCGCAAGCCGGAGAAGGCCCGCGCGTGGAAGTCGTGCGCGGCGGCCACCGTGGCGTGGCTGCTGTAGCCGAGCACGTTGCTGCGTCCCGTGGTGACCCCCAGGTACCGCACGGAGGGCTCGTGGGCGAGCCGGCGGAGCGTGGCGTCGAGGTGGGTGTGTTCGACCTCGAGCTGGAAGCGGGTCTCCGCCGGGTACCCGAGGACCTCCGGCTCCGCGAACAGCCGTAGCTGGAAGACGTGCGAGGACATCAGCCGGGCGAGGCGCCGGCGCGTGGTCGACTCGCTCAGGCTCAGCCGGGTCGCCAGGCCGCTGACGGGCATCCGCGCGTCCTCGGCCAGGAGATCCACCAGCTCGCGGTCGACGGCGTCGACGTCGACGTCGATGGGGGGCGGGGGCCGCCGCCCGTACATCGCCAGCCGGCGCAACCGGGTGGGCTCCGTCTCGTAGGGGGACCAGTCCACCGCCGTGAGCAGGAGTCTCAGCACGAGCGCGGAGTGGATGTCCAGCACCCCCGGCAGCCGGCCCACCGTGCGGTCGATGACCTCGATCAGCTCGGCCTCGTCCTTGACGGCCATCTCCGCGAGGACCACCAGGTCGCCCGTGGCCACCTCCACCGACCGGGTGTCCGGCCGGGCGGCGAGGACGCGGGCCACCTCCTCCAGGCGGCCGGGGGCGCAGCGTACGGCCAGTTCGACGACCAGTCCCTCGCCCAGGTGCTCGCTCACCAGGGCGGCGATGAAGCGCACCAGGCCGGTGTGCAGCATCCGCTCCAGCCGCCGGGCGACGGTCCGCTCGTGCAGCCCGACCCGGGTGCCGACCTCGGCGAACGAGGCCCGGGGCTGCTGGGCGAGGAAACGCAGGATCTCCAGGTCAGGACCGCTGAAAGGCATCCGCACGGGGCTCTCGGATTCCGCCATGTCCGCCTCCCTGATGTCCGAATCCGCCATGAGCGACGTCCGCACACCTGATCCGGGCAATCCCGAGGGGATCTCTTGCCCGGATTCGGGGGTGGACCGCAGATTACCGGACATCATCCACCAGCCGACTTCCGGCCGTCCGCAGAGGTGCCGCCCGTGCCTGAGACAGCGAACAGACCCTTGCGCGGTTCCGCCGCACCGATCCAGGCCGTGCCCCCGGTGGCCATCCTCGTCTCGATCATGCTCGTCGAGTTGTCCAGCGGCATCACCCAGGGCTTCCTGTCGCCGATCCTGCGCAGCCTGACGGATGTCCTGCACGTCACCGCCGCCGATCTGAACTGGCTGAGCATCACCAACCTGATGGCGAGCGTCGCCTTCACGCCGCTGCTGTCCCGGCTCGGCGACCTGCACGGCCACCGCCGCGTGCTGCGCTGGAACATCGCCGTCGTGCTGGCCGGATCGGTCGTCGTGGGGCTGGCGGGTTCGTTCCGCACCCTCCTGATCGGCCAGGTGCTGCAAGGGGCCTTCGCCGGCTTCTTCCCGCTGCTGGTCGGCATCCTGCGCAACCGCCGGACCGCCGCCGAGAGCCGGCGCAGCATCGGCACGATGGTGGCGGCGCTGATGGGCGGCATCTGCGTCGGCATGGTCGCCAGCGGCCTGGTCGCCCACTACGTCGCCACCCCGACGGCCGCCCTGTGGGTGCCGACGGTCGCGGTCGCCGTCGCCTTCCTCGTCACGTGGCCGCTGCTCCCCGAGACGGAGGAGCGCCCCGGCGGCCGGCTGGACGTGCGCGGCGGCGTGCTGCTCTGCGCCGGCCTCGTCGCCGTCATGCTGGGGCTCGGCCAGGGCGGCATGCCGGGCTGGGAGTGGGGTTCGGCGCGCACCCTGGGCTGCCTGGGCGGCGGGGTGCTGGTGACCGCGATATGGGCCGTGGTGGAGACCCGCTCCGCGGAACCGGTGATCGACGTGCGGCTGTTCCGCCACCGCAACGTGGCCGTCGTGTCCGTCGTGGCCACGGCCTTCTCGTTCTGCCTGATCGGCCTCCAGGTGGCCGGAGCGGTCTTCATGGCCACGCCGAAGGACGCCGCCGGGTACGGGCTCGGCCTGTCCCCGCTGCAGATCGCCTTCGCGATGATCCCGTCGATGGCCGTGATCGGGCTGGCGGCGGTGGCCGCCCCGGCGCTGGCCGCGCGGATCGGCGACCGCGCGACCCTGGTCCTCGGCTCGGCGCTGATGGCCGTCGGCTACCTGCTCACCCTCGCCTTCCACGACTCCACCGCCCCCTACCTGCTGTGCCAGGTGGTGGCGGGGGCGGGGGCCGGGATTCTCCAGCAGTCCACCCGCACCCTGGCGGTCGAGTCGGTGCCGCACGACCAGACGGCGGTCGGCTCGGGCATCAACGAACTGCTCATCAACGTCGGCGGATCGCTGGGCGCCGCCTGCGTCCTCGCCATCACGGCGGCCGCCACCCCTGCCGGCTCGGTCCTTCCCGACTACACGGCATACGCCGCCTGCTGGGTCGTCTGCGCCGCGGTGAGCCTCGCCGGCTCGGCGTTCGCCCTGCTCTACCGGCCCAGCACCCGCACCGCCTGAGCGCCCACAGAAAGAGAGCCGCAAGTGAACCGGTCAGCCCCGCGCGAGCGCGCCCGCGCCCTCGTCACCGAACGCCAGGACGACGTCATCGCCCTCAGCCACAGCCTGCACGCGGAGCCCGAACTCGCCTACGAGGAGCACAGGTCGGCCCGCAAGATCGCCGACCTCGCGGAGTCCGCGGGGTTCGCGGTGCGGCGCGGCGCCTACGGTCTGGAGACCGCGTTCGAGGCGGTCACGGGCAGCGGCGAGCTCACCGTCGCCATCACGGCCGAGTACGACGCCCTGCCGGGTATCGGCCACGCGTGCGGGCACAACGTCAACGGCGCCTCCGCGGTGACCGCGGCGCTGGCCCTGGCCCCGGTGGCCGACGAACTCGGCCTCACGGTCAAGCTGCTGGGCACCCCGGCCGAGGAGTACGGCGGCGGCAAGGTCGACCTGCTGCGGGCCGGCGCCTTCGACGACGTCGCCGCCGCGATGATGGTGCACGCCGCGCCCACGGACGGCGTGGGGATGACGTCCCTCGCGATCGGCAGTTGGCGGGTCACCTACAAGGGGCGGCCCGCGCACGCCGCGGCCATGCCGCACCGGGGCATCAACGCCGCCGACGCGATGCTGATCGCGCAGGTGGCGATCAGCGCCTACCGGCAGCAGATGCTGCCGGGCGGCGTCGTCCACGGCGTCGTGACCGACGGCGGCGAGGCTCCGAACGTCATTCCCGGCCTGGTCGCCGCGAACTACGACTGCCGGGCGGAGACGGCCGGGGACCTCGCGGAACTCCAGGCCCGCATCCGTGCCTGCTTCGAGGCCGGCGCGCTCGCCACGGGCGCCGAACTCGCCATGGAGGCCGTGGGCAACGACTACGCCGACCTGCGCCAGGACCTCGACATGTGCGCCGCCTACCGGGACGCGGCGCAGGGCCTCGGGCGGGTGATCACGGACCACCCGACCGGGATGCGCGGCGGTTCCACCGACATGGGCAACGTCTCCCACCTGGTGCCCACGATCCACCCGTCCATCGGCTACGACTGCGGCGACACCATCATGCACAACCCCGAGTTCACCCGGTACGGCACCAGTGCCGCCGCCGACCGCGCGGTGCTCGACGGCGGGCTCGCGATGGCCTGGACGGTCATCGGGCTGGCCGCGGACACCGGTCAGCGGGCGCGCCTGCTCGACCGGTTGGCGAGCCGCCCCGCCCCGGCCCGCTGACCTCCCCCGCGCGCACTCCGCCGGCCCGGCGGGCGCGCCCTCACACCTGCCGGGTCGGCAGCACGACCACCTGGCGCAGGTTCACCCGGGCCGGGCGGCTGGTGGCGTAGCCGATCAGGTCCGCGATGTCCTGCGGCGTCATCGCCTCGACCGCGTCGAACATGCCGTCCAGCGCGGCGCTGAGGCCGGGGTTGTCGATGTGCCCGGCCAGTTCCGTGGCGGTCAGGCCCGGCTCGATGTTGGTCACCCGGACGTCGCGGGGCCCGAACTCGGTGCGCAGCGAGGCCGAGAGCGCGGTGAGCGCGGCCTTGGTGGCGCTGTAGACGGCGTACTCGGGGAAGGTCACGTGCGCGCCGATCGAGGAGACGTCGACCAGGTCGGCGACGCCGTTCTCAGCCGCCGCGGCGATCAGGTCGGCGCGGAAGGCGTCGATGACGCGCAGCGCACCGGTCAGGTTGGTGTCGATCATCCGCGTCCACTCGTCCACGCGGCCCGCGTCGACCGGGTTGGGCAGCATCACCCCGGCGGCGTTGACCACCAGGTCCACCCGGCCGAGCACCTCGCGCACCCGCTGGGCGGCGGCCGCCACGGACGCCTCGTCGGTGATGTCCGCGGTGACCGCGAGCGCCTGGCCGCCGTCGGCGGCGATCATCGCGGCGAGTTCCTCCAGCCGCTCGGTGCGGCGGGCCAGCAGCGCGACCCGCGCCCCGCCCGCGGCCAGCAGCCGCGCGGTGGCCTCGCCCATGCCGCTGGCGGCTCCGGTGACGACGGCGGTGCGGCCCGAAAGGTCGTACGGCGCGGTGCTGTTCATGAGGAGGGTCCCCTTGTGAGTGGGCCAGGTCCCGCTACGGGTCCGGCGCTGTCGGGGCCGCTGCGGTGGTCCGGAGCGGCGTTGCCCTCACTGTGCTGCGCCCCCGGCGGCGTACCCAGGGTGACGCTGAACCTGGGTACGCCAGTACCAGGTTCGGCGCGGGCCGCTCGTCTAGGGTCGTGCCATGGACAACTCGCTCGGCGACTACCTGCGTTCGCGCAGGGCGCGGATACAGCCGCAGGACGTGGGGCTGCCGGAGTACGGCCGGCGGCGCGTGCCGGGGTTGCGGCGCGAGGAGGTCGCGCAGCTCGCCGGGGTGAGCGTCGACTACTACATCCGGCTGGAGCAGGGCCGCGGCAGCCACGTCTCGGACGCGGTGCTCGACGCGGTCGCGCGGGTGCTGGAGCTGGACCCGACCGAGCGGGAGCACCTGCGGGACCTGGCCAGGCCCGGCCGGACCGGGCGCGAGGCCAAGGCAGCCAAGGGACCCAGGCGGCCGGCGCAGCGGATACGGTCCGGGGTGCGGCTGCTGCTGGACCGCATGACGGACGTCCCGGCGTTCGTGCTCGGCGACCGGATGGACGTGGTGGCCTGGAACGCGCTCGGCGCGGCCGTCAACGGCTTCACGCCGAGCGGCACTTCGGGCCGTGCCACAGCCGGTTCCGGCCCTTCCGGCCCGCCGAACATGGCCAGGAGCACCTTCCTCGACCCGGACGCCCGCACCTTCTACCGTGACTGGCCCGCGGTCGCCGCCGAGACCGTCGCGCACCTGCGGCTGTTTGCGGGCCGCCGGCCCGACGACGAGCGGCTGGCCGCGCTGGTCGGCGAACTGTCCGTGCGCAGCGAGGACTTCCGGCGGCTGTGGGCGGACCACCAGGTCAAGGAGAAGACCTTCGGCGTGAAGCGGCTGCGCCATCCGCTCGTCGGTGACCTGGACTTCGGGTACGAGACGCTGGCGCTGCCGGCCGAGCCGGACCAGTTGCTGGTGGCGTACACCGTGCCGCCGGGCTCGCCGACCGCGGAAAGGCTCGCGCTGCTGGCCAGTTGGAGCGCGGACGGGAGCGGTGCGGATTCCGGTGCGGATTCCGGTGCGGGGGCCGCGGGCGAGGCCGGGCCGCCGGAACAGCCCGAGCAACCCGAGCAACCCGAGCAACCCGAGCAACCCGACAGGCTCGACCGCCGGCCCTGACGGCGGGCCTCTCACCGGCGGGCCGTGGCCGTATCCCCGTCGGCGGGATCTCCGGCGGGACCGTCCGCGGCGTCCCCGGGCGGCTCGTACGGGTGGGCGGCCAGCAGCTCCGCGAAGGCCGCGCCCGCGCCGCCGAGCGGCTCCCGGGCGATCACGAACAGGCCGCGCCGCCAGGGCGGGTCGAGCCGGACCGTCGCGCACTCGGGCGGGGCCGCGTAGGAGGGCACCGCCACGACGCCGACCCCGGCGGCCGCCATCCGCACGGCGGTCGAGGTGTGCTCGGTGCGGACGGCCGTGCGCGGGGTGAAGCCCACCTTCTCGCAGGCGAGGTCGATGAAGGGGCGCCCGTCGACCACCGGCTCCATCGCGCACCGCACCCACGCGCGCTCGGCGAACGCGGCCAGCGGCACGACCCGTTCGGCGGCCAGCGGGTCGCCCGGCGGCAGCACCATCACGATCTCCTCCGCGCCGATCGGGGTGAGCGTCATGCCGCCGCCGGTGCGGGTCGCGGCCGGTCCGGGGTCGTGGCCGACGGCGAGATCGGCCACCCCGCGTTCCATCGCCTCGACCAGGTCCTCGCCCCGGGAGTACTCGCGCAGCACCAGCCCCACCCCGGGCCGCTGCCGCCGCCAGCGGGCGAAGACGGAGGGCAGCAGCCCGGCGGCGATGGAGTGCACCGCGGCGATGTGCAGTTCGCCGCCTTCCGCCCCGGCGGCGGCACGGGCGGCGCGCTCGGCGCGTACGGCGCTGCGCACGGCGAGTTCGGCGTGCGGCAGGAAGGCCCGGCCCATCGGGGTCAACCGCACCCCGCGCGGCAGGCGTTCGACCAGCTCGCCGCCCATCTGCCGTTCCAGCGACTTGAGTTGGTGCGACAGGGCGGGCTGGGTGACGTGCAGCGCCTCGGCGGCGCGGGTGAAGGAGTCCGCGTCGACCACCGCGAGGAAGTACTCCATCTGCCGCAGGCTCATCCCGGCACCTTTCGCTCACCCCCCGGCCGGCGCCCGGCACACCGCCGACCGGCCGCCATGCACAACGTGCATCGTATCGACACAATCCTGGACTTGGACTCATGGCACCGGCCGGCCGGAGACTGGCCGCCATGGAACCCCGCACCGCACCGCGCCACCCGGCCCAGGCCCAGGCCCCCGACGACCCCGGCGCCGCCGACGTCATCGTGATCGGGGGCGGCACCGGCGGCTACAGCACCGCGCTGCGGGCCGCGGCGCTCGGCCTCGACGTGCTCCTCGCCGAACGCGACCTGCTCGGCGGCACCTGCCTGCACCGCGGCTGCATCCCCAGCAAGGCGATGCTGCACGCCGCCGAACTCGTGGACGGCATCGCCGAGGCCCGTGAGCGGTGGGGGGTGAAGGCGACCGTGGACTCCGTCGACTGGGCGGCGCTGACCGCGACCCGCGACGGCATCGTGGACCGCAACCACCAGGGCGTCACCGGCCACCTCGCGCACGCGGGCGTACGCGTCGTGCACGCCTCGGCGAGCCTGCGCGGGCCGCGGACGGTCAGTGCCGGCGGGACCGCGTACACCGCGCGGCGCGGGATCGTGCTGGCCACCGGGTCGCGGCCGCGGCTGCTGCCGGGCCTGTCCCCCGACGGCCGGCGGGTGGTGACCAGCGACGACGCGCTGTTCGCGCCGGGGCTGCCGGAGTCGGTACTGGTGCTGGGCGGCGGCGCGATCGGCGTCGAGTACGCGTCGCTGCACCGCTCGATGGGCGCCCGGGTGGTGCTGGTGGAGGCCGCCGACCGGCTGCTGCCGCTGGAGGACCGGGAAGTGTCGCGGCAACTGGCGCGCGGGCTGAAGAAGCGCGGAATCGAGGTGCTCACCGGCACCCGCCTGGAGGACGCCGCGACCCACGCCACCGGGGTGCGGGCGACGGTGCGCACCGCGCGCGGCCAGGTGGTGGAGCTGGACGTCGAGCGGCTGCTGGTCGCCGTGGGCCGGGAGCCGGTCACCGACGGCCTCGACCTGGCCGCCGCCGGGCTCGGCCGGGACCCGCGCGGCTACGTGGCCCCGGCGGACTGGGATCGGCTGGAGACGTCGGTGTCCGGTATCCACGTGGTCGGCGACCTGCTGCCGCCGCCGTCGCTCGGCCTGGCGCACGCGTCGTTCGCGGAGGGCCTGGTGGTCGCCGAGACGCTGGCGGGGCTCGGTCCGGCGCCGGTGGACTACGCGGCGGTGCCGCGGGTGACCTACTCCAGCCCGCAGACGGCGTCGGTCGGCCTGACCGAGGAGCAGGCGCGCGCCGAACGGGGCCCGGACCAGGTCGTGGTGAACTCGATGCCGCTGACGGCGGTCGCGAAGGGCATGGTGCACGGGCTGGGCGGCAGCGTGAAGGTGGTCGCGGAACGGGGCGGGCCGGTGCTGGGGGTGCACCTGGTCGGGCCGAACGTCTCGGAGATGATCGCCGAGAGCCAGCTGGTGGTGGGCTGGGAGGCGGAGCCGGCGGACGTGGCGCGGCACGTCCACCCGCACCCGACGCTGTCGGAGGCGGTCGGCGAGGTGTTCCTGACGCTGGCCGGGCGGGCGCTGCACCAGGTGGGATGAGCGAAGCCCGGGCGGAGAGGGCGGAACCCCGGCTGAGAGGGCGGCGCCCGGGCGGGACGGCGGCGCCCGGGCGGGACGAACCGGGCCGGGGCCCGGAAAAGCGGTGGCACCCGCCGGGCAGGGCGCGCTAGGGTCGCGGAACACGTCCAGCCAGGACCCGGAAGAGGAGGCGAGAGCGATGTCGACATCTACTGTGCCGCGCTCCCGCCCGTCCGCTGGACGTTCGTGACCCGACCGGGAGCGCACCGCTGACTCCCGAAGGACTCACATGTCTGATCTCGTACTTCGCTCGCTCACCGCGGGCGAGTCCGCCCTGTTCGGCTCCCTCCCCGTCGCGGAGAAGCTCGGCCGCGCCCTGCTCGGCCAGGAGTTCGCGCTGCTCGACGCCGGCGGGGAGTACCGCCCCGAGTGGTCGTGGGTCGCGCTGCGCGACGGCGTCGTGGTGGCCCGCGCCGCGTGGTGGGCCAAGCCCGGCGACACCGAGCCGGTCGCCCTCGACTGGTTCGACTTCGCCGACGGCGAGCGGTCCGCGGCCGTCGAACTGCTGCGCGCCGCACCGCTGTCCGCCGAGTACGCGCTGATCCTGCCGCCCGGCTGGCGCGACCGGCCCGGCCTGCGCGCCGCGTACGAGGCGCGCGCCGCGGCCGTCGAGGCGGCCGGGATGCGCAAGCTCGTGGAGCGCTACCGCTACACCTGGACCGCGGGCGAGGACCCGCTGCCCGCCCGCACCGGCCGGCTGGTCTACCGGCCGGAGCCCGACGACGACGCCTTCCGCGCGGTGATGGCCCGGATCATGACCGGCACGCTCGACGCCCACGACCGGTTGATGCTCGACGAGCACGGCCTGGACGCCGCGTTGGACGAGACCCTCGGCGTCCTCGACTGGATGCCCTCCCCCAACGACTGGCGGCGGGTCGCCTACACCCCGGACGGCGAGGTGGTCGGCGTGCACATCCCGGCGGAGAACCCGTCCATGGCGTGCATCGGCTTCATCGCGGTCGTCCCCGAGCAGCGCGGCCACGGCTACTCCTACGACCTGCTGGTGGAGTGCAGCCACGACCTGGTGGACCGCGGCGCCACCCGGATCGCCGCGGCCACCGACCAGCCGAACTTCCCGATGGCCCGCAACTTCGCCCGGGCCGGCTATCCGATCACCCAGGAACGGGTGGACTTCGTCTAGACGAGGCGGTCCCCGGGCATGCATGTGCCCGGGGACCGGGTTCGGTGACCGGGCGCCCCACCGCAGGGACGAGACCGCAGGGACGAGAGACCGTAGGACCAAGGCCGTAAGGACGAGCGGGACCGGATAGGACCACGAAGCAGGGCCGGGACGACCGGGCCGGACGGGAGCCGTTGCGTGCTGTTCGAGGTGTGGGCGCCGAACGCCCGCCAGGTGGAGGCGCTGATCGACGGGCAGGCGTACGCCATGGGGCCCGACCCCGCGCGCACCGGCTGGTGGCGGGCCGAGCTCGCGGCGGGGCCCGGCACCCGGTACGCGTACCGGCTCGACGGCGGACAACCGCTGCCAGACCCGCGCTCGCGGCGGCAGCCGGACGGCCCGGACGGACCGAGCGCGGTGGTCGACCAGGACGCCTACGGGTGGAGGTCGCCGTGGCCGGGCCGCGGGCTGCCGGGCGCGGTGCTCTACGAGCTGCACGTCGGCACCTTCACCACCGAGGGCACCTTCGACGCGGCGGTGGAGCGGCTGTCCCACCTGGCCAGGCTCGGCATCACCCATGTGGAGCTGATGCCGGTCTGCCCCTTCCCCGGCACCAACGGATGGGGGTACGAAGGCGTGTCGCTGTGGGCGGTGCACGAGCCCTACGGCGGCCCCGAGGCGATGAAGCGCTTTGTCGACGCGGCACACGCGCACGGCCTGGGCGTCGTGCTGGACGTGGTACACAACCACCTCGGCCCCTCGGGCAACCACCTGCCGCCGTTCGGCCCGTACTTCACCGACCGGCACCACACCCCCTGGGGCGACGCGGTCAACCTCGACGCGCCCGGCTCCGACGAGGTGCGGGACTTCCTGATCGGCAGCGCGCTGGCCTGGCTGCGCGACTACCGCCTCGACGGCCTGCGGCTGGACGCGGTGCACGCGCTGGTCGACACCCGCGCGCTGCACTTCCTGGAGGAGCTGTCCACCGCCGTGGACGGGCTGTCGGCCGCGCTCGGCCGCCCGCTGTTCCTGATCGCCGAGTCCGACCTGAACGACCCGCACACCACCGCGCCGCGCGAGGCCGGCGGCCTGGGCCTGCACGCGCAGTGGAACGACGACTTCCACCACGCGGTGCACACCGCGGTCACCGGCGAGGCGCAGGGCTACTACGCCGACTTCGCCGCGGCCGGGCCCGCCGCCCTCGCGAAGGTGCTCACCCACGGCTTCTTCCACGACGGCACCTGGTCGTCCTTCCGCGGCCGCCACCACGGCCGCCCGCTGGACGTGCCGACGGTGCCCGCGCACCGCCTGCTCGGCTACGCCCAGACCCACGACCAGGTCGGCAACCGCGCGACCGGCGACCGGCTGACCGCGGGGCAGCTCGGCGCCGCCGCCGCGCTGGTGCTGACCTCGCCGTTCACCCCGATGCTGTTCATGGGCGAGGAGTGGGGGGCGACCACGCCCTGGCAGTTCTTCACCGACCACGACGACCCGGAGCTGGCCGCGGCCATCACCCGGGGGCGGCGGCGGGAGTTCGCCGAGCACGGCTGGGCCGAGGAGGACGTGCCCGACCCGCAGGACCCGGCCACCCGGAACCGCTCCTGCCTGGACTGGGCGGAGGCCGAGAAGCCCGCGCACCGCGAACTGCTGGAGTGGTACCGGGCCCTGATCGCCCTGCGCCGGGCCGAACCCGCGCTGACCTCGCCCCAGTTGGACACGGTCACCGCCACCGCCGGCGGCCGGACGCTGCGGATCGCCCGCGGGCCCTTCCGGGTGCTGGTGAACTTCTCCGACGCCCCCGCGCGCATCCCGCTCAACACGCCCTGCGACATCCTGCTGGCGCGTCCGGCCTGCCGCACCCTGCCCGGCCCGGCCGTCCAGCTCCCCGCGCGCGGTGCGGCGGTGCTGCGCGCCCGCGACACGGCCCCCGAGCGGACTACCGTGGAGGGATGACCGACACGCACCCGGACCAGCGGCCCGCAGAGCAGCGGCCCGCACCCGACGACCCCGCGGACGACCCGACGGAGCCCCGCGCCGACTGCGTGCTGTGCGGTGAACCCACCGAGTACCCCAACAGCACGAAGGGCGCGACGCTCTGCCCGGTCTGCGCGTGGCAGGAGGCCCAGCGCACCGCCTGCTCGGGCTGAGCCGCGGGCGGGGTCAGGTGGCGAGCAGCAGCTTGCGGTACTTGTCCACGTCCAGATCCGGTTGCGGGTACGCCGGGTCGATCCGCTCCAGGTGCTCCAGCAGCAGCCGGCTGATCGCCCAGTTCCGGTACCACTTGCGGTCGGCCGGCACGACGTACCAGGGCGCGGCCTCGGTCGAGCACCGCTCCAGCGCCACCTGGTACGCCTCCTGGTAGTCCGGCCACCGCTCGCGTTCCTCGACGTCGGTCGGGCTGAACTTCCAGTGCTTGTCCGGCCGGTCCAGCCGGGCCAGCAGCCGGGCCCGCTGCTCCTGGGGGCTGATGTGCAGGAAGACCTTCAGCACGGTCACCCCGCCGTCGGTGAGCGACTGCTCGAACCGGTTGATCGCGGCGTAGCGACGGCTCCAGACCGACCGGGGCACCATGTCGTGCACCCTGACGATCAGCACGTCCTCGTAGTGCGAGCGGTCGAAGACGCCGATCTCGCCGGGGTGCGGGAGGGCTCTGCGGATGCGCCACAGGAAGTTGTGGCGGCGCTCCTCCGCGGTGGGCGCCTTGAACGCGCGCACCCGCAGGCCGGCCGGGTTCAGCCCCGACACCACGTGCTTGACGGTGCCGCCCTTGCCGGAGGTGTCCATGCCCTGAAGCACCAGCAGCACGCGGCGCTGGTCGCCGCCCACGGCACTCTGCGCGAACAGCCGCTCCTGCAGTTCGGCGAGGTGCGGGCGCATCCGCTCGATCTCGGCGAGGCCGTGCTTCTTGTTCTTCGGGCCGCCCGGGGTCCCCCGCGGGTCGTACGCCGACAGGTCCACCGGGCCACTGCCCGGCTCCACGCGCAGCAGCGTACGCAGTTTCTTCGCCATGACCCGATCCTGCGGGTATTCCTTCCGCTCCGCCATCCGCCCGGGCCGCCCGTTCATCTCGCGGAAGGAGCCGCACACACTCAGGGACGCTGGGGGCACCTCCCAGGCGAAGCTCTGGGGGAGGAACTGCGCGACAAGCCCCCACCGGCAGGTGGTCCCTCGACCGACAGAACCACCCACCCCGGGGGGTCAGGCCAGCCGAGAAGCTTCGCGAGCCAGCGAGGTGAGGCGTGAGACGGCCCGGAAGTACTTCTTCCGGTACCCCCCGCGGAGCATCTCCGCGGAGAAGAGCTGGTCGAAGGGCACCCCGGAGGCCATCACGGGCACCTCACGGTCGTAGAGCCGGTCGGCGAGCACCACCAGACGCAAGGCGGCGGCCTGGTCCGTCACCTGCCGCACCCCCCGCAGGAAAACCGCGTCGATCCCGTCGACGAGGGCCCCGTACCTGCTGGGATGCACCTTCGCGAGGTGCTCCGCGAGCGGCCCGAAGTCGTCGAGCGCCGCACCGGGCGTACGGACGGCGGCCGCGGTGACCTGCTCGTCGGTGTACGGGTCGGGCGCCTGCGGCAGCCCCCGGTGCCGGTAGTCGTCCCCGTCGATCCGCAGCGAGGTGAACCTCTCGGACAGCCCCTGGATCTCCCGCATGAAGTCGGCGGCGGCGAACCGGCCCTCGCCGAGCTTGCCGGGCAGCGTGTTGGAGGTCGCGGCGAGCCGCACCCCGGCCGCGGCGAGCCGGGCCAGCAGCGTGGAGACCAGGACGGTGTCGCCCGGGTCGTCCAGCTCGAACTCGTCGATGCAGACCAGGCGGTGGGAGCTGAGCGCGTCGACGGCCGGGCGGAACCCGAGCGCGCCCACCAGGTTGGTCAGCTCCACGAACGTGCCGAACGCCTTCTGCGCGGGGGGCGCGTCGGTGGCGTGCCACAGCGACGCGAGCAGGTGCGTCTTGCCGACGCCGTAGCCGCCGTCCAGGTAGATCCCGCCGGGGGTCGCGGGCCGCTCGGGCACCTTGCCGCGGAACCACCTGCGCCGGGCGGTTCCCTGCGCGGGTCCGCCGAGCCCGGCCGCGAACTCCTCCAGCGCGCGCACCGCACGGGACTGGCTGGGCTGCGCCGGGTCCGGGACGTAGGTCGAGAAGCGCACGGAGTCGAACCGCGGCGGGGGCACCAGCTCGGCGAGCAGCCGCCCGGCATCCACGTGCGGGTCACGCTCCGTGAGCGCGACCGGTGCGGCTATTCCTGCGGCGACATCCCCTGGCACGACATCCCACCCTACCGGTAGGGGCCCGGTGTCCCGCGCACGGGTGGCGGGCGGGCGAAGGAGGGCGGATCGGACGAAGAAGGACACTCGGCCGCCGGACGTGACCGGGTGGGCGATTCCGGCACGGCGCGGCGCGAGGTGACGGGCCGGCGGGTGGGAGACTGCAAAAATGCAGCAACTGTTCCCCCCGCCAGGACCGGACACGGCGAACCCGGTGGACCTGGTGCACACCTACGCGTACCCACCGCGGGAGGCGGGCCCGTACCTGCGGGCGAACATGGTCTCCTCGCTCGACGGCGCGGCGACCCACGACGGCACGTCGACCGCGCTCTCCTCCGCCGCCGACATGCGGATCTTCGGCACCCTGCGCGCCTTGGCCGACGCGGTCGTGGTCGGCGCGGAGACGGTCAGGAACGAGGGGTACCGGCCCGGAAAGGCCCGCCCGTCGTTCGCCGAACGGCGCGCGGCGGACGGCCAGACCCCGGCCCCGGCCATCGCCGTGATCAGCCGGCGGCTCGACCTGGACTTCGCGGCACCGCTGTTCACCGCCGCGACCACGCCGACGCTGCTGCTGACCGGCGCGGGCGCGGACCGCAAGGCGCTGGCCTCGGCCGAAGCCGCGGGAGCGCGGGTGGTGGTCGCCGGGGACGGCGACGGCGTGGACCCGGCCCGCGCGGTGCGCGAGCTGGCCGCCTTGGGCCTGTCCCGGCTGCTGCACGAGGGCGGCCCGCGGGTGCTCGCGCAGTTCGCGGCGGCCGGGGTGGTGGACGAGCTGTGCCTGACGGTGGCACCGTTCGCCGTCGGCGGTGACGCGCCGCGGATCATGAACGGGCCCGGTGTCGCCGGTCCGGCCCGCTTCGTACCGGTGTCGGTTCTGGAGGAGGACGGCTTCCTGTTCACCCGCTACGTCAAGCAGACGGAGGCGCAGGTCACGGCATAAGGCACTCTCCCGGGGGACGCGCGGCGGAAAAAAGCGGATTCGTTCGTTCCGCTTCGCGAACCGCGGGAAGAATGGAATCGGCGCCCGGTGAAGATCGGGGCCTCGTTCGCGAGAGAGAAGGACGCGTCCGTGTTCACGACCGTACTCATGATCGAGAAGCCGCTCGCCGCGGCCGATGTGGAGCTGGTCACCACGCTCCACGGCGACGAGCAGGTCTCCTTCGTCGTGCTCATGCAGCCCCGCGGCGACCAGGACCGCCTGCTGCGCGCCGTGGACGACGTGGCGCTCGGCTACCTCGACGACGCCGCCCGGGAGAACGAGGTGCCGGAGGGCCAGGACGCCTTTCCGCCCGCCGAGCGCTCCCTCGCGCACTCCCTGGAGGCGCTGCGGGCCGCCGGGGTGCCGGCCGAGGGCGAGGTGGTGGAGAGCCACCCGCTGGACAAGCTGAAGGCGGTGGTGGAGGAGCACCAGGCCGACGAGGTGGTGGTGCTGACCGCGCCGCACTTCGTGGAGGAGTTCTTCCACCGCGACTGGACCTCGCGGGCCCGGCACAAGGTGGGCGTGCCCGTGCTGAAGCTGTTCGCGCAGCACGACTGAGCCGGCGGCACGCCCGTCAGGAAAACTGCCCGGCACTAGTGCCACAATCGGGCGTCGGCACATAAGTGAACCACCCTCTGGAGACCCGCGCATGAGCCCGTCCGGCCCGCCCGTACCCCCCGACCTGGACCGACCGCACTTCATCGGCATCGGCGGCGCCGGGATGTCGGGGATCGCGAAGATCCTCGCCCAGCGGGGGGCGCGGGTGGCCGGCAGCGACTCGAAGGACTCCGAGACCGCGCGGGCGCTGCGCGCGCTGGGTGCCACCGTGCACATCGGCCACGACGCGGCGCACCTCGCGCCGGACGCGTCGGCCGTGGTCGTGTCCAGCGCGATCCGCGCGGAGAACCCGGAGCTGGCCGCGGCCCGCGAGCGCGGCCTGCCCGTGGTGCACCGCAGCGACGCGCTGGCCGCGCTGATGGCGGGCACCGTCCCGATCGCGGTGGCGGGCACCCACGGCAAGACCACCACCACCTCGATGCTCGCGGTCGCGCTGACCTCGCTGGGTCTGGAGCCGTCGTACGCGATCGGCGGCGACCTGGACGCGCCGGGCTCCAACGCGCACCACGGCGGCGGCGAGATCTTCGTCGCCGAGGCCGACGAGTCCGACCGCAGCTTCCACCGGTACGCCCCGCAGGTCGCGGTGGTGCTCAACGTCGAGCTGGACCACCACGCCAACTACGCCTCCCTGGAGGAGGTGTACGAGTCCTTCGAGGAGTTCGTCGGCAAGGTGCGGCCCGGCGGCACCCTGGTGGTCTCGGCCGACCAGCCCGGCGCGGTCGAGCTGACCGCCCGGGTCCGGGACATCGGCGGTCTGAACGTGGTGACCGTCGGCGAGGCCGAGGGCGCCGACGTCCGTATCACCCGGATCAACCCGCGCGGCCTGACCAGCGAGGTCAGCGTGCTGCTCGACGGCCGGATGCTCACCTTCACGGTCTCCGTGCCGGGCAGCCACTACGCGCACAACGCGGTCGCGGCGCTCGCCGCGGGCATCGCGGCCGGCGCCCCGGCCCGCAACCTGGCGTCCGCGCTGGCGAAGTACACCGGCGTCAAGCGCCGCCTCCAGCTCAAGGGCGAGGCCGCGGGCGTGCAGGTGATCGACTCCTACGCGCACCACCCGACGGAGATGGCCGCCGACCTGGCCGCGATCCGCCAGGCCACGACCACCGCCTCCGGGCCGGACGGCGCCTCGGCGGCCGGCGGCGGCCGGGTGCTGGTGGTCTTCCAGCCGCACCTGTTCAGCCGTACGAAGGAACTGGGCACCGAGATGGGCGGCGCGCTGGCCCTGGCGGACGCGTCGCTGGTGCTGGACATCTACCCGGCCCGCGAGGACCCGATCCCCGGCATCACCAGCGAGCTGATCGTGGCCGCGGCCCGGACCGCGGGCGCCGACGTGACCGCCGTGCACGACCGGGAGGCGGCCGTGGAGCTGGTGGCGGGAATGGCGAAGCCCGGTGATCTCGTTCTCACCATGGGGGCGGGTGACGTGACGGACCTCGGTCCCCTGATTCTCGCCCGGCTCGCCGACTGAGGCCGTCCGAGGCCGACTGAGGAGGTTCGCATGTCGCAGGATGCGCGCAAGTACCAGGTCGACAAGACCGACGAGCAGTGGCGCTCCGAGCTGTCGCCGCAGGAGTACGCGGTGCTGCGCCAGGCCGGCACCGAGCGCCCGTTCACCGGTGAGTACACCGACACCAAGACCGAGGGCGTCTACTCCTGCCGGGCCTGCGGCGCGGAGCTGTTCCGGTCGGACACGAAGTTCGAGTCGCACTGCGGCTGGCCGTCCTTCTACGACCCGGCCGACTCCGACGCGGTGGAGCTGATCGAGGACCGCTCGATGGGCATGGTGCGGGTGGAGGTGCGCTGCGCGAACTGCGGCTCGCACCTGGGCCACGTCTTCGAGGGCGAGGGGTATCCGACCCCTACCGACCAGCGCTACTGCATCAACTCGATCTCGCTGCGGATGGCCCCCGCCGAGAGCTGACCGCACCCCCGCCGGCAGGCCCCCCGGTGACGGGCTGATCCGCTCCCTCCCGCACCCCCGGGTCGTAAGGTGATCGGCACACACCGAACCGGGGGGATGGGCCGTGGACGACAGCACCGAGGGCACCGGAGCCGACCGCGGCACCGGGGCCGGGATCGAGACCGGCGGAGCGGCCGATCGTTATGACGTCCTGGTCGTCGGCGGGAGCGGCATCGACACCATCGTCCGGGTGGACGAGCTGAAGATCCCCGGCGGCGACTCGGTGTCGGTGCCGCCGGTCCGTGACTACGTCGCGCACACCGGCAACGGCGTGGCGCTGGGTTTCCACGCGCTCGGCCGCCGCACCAAGTTCGTGGACTTCCTCGGCGACGACGCGCCCGGCCGGATGATCCTCGACAAGTACGCGGCGGTCGGCCTGGACTTCGACCACCTGGTGGCCCCCGCCGGCACCCCGCGCAGCGTCAACCTGGTCGACGCCGAAGGCCGCAGGTTCTCCTTCTTCGACGGCCGGCACCCCGCCGACCTGCTGATGCCGCTCTCCTTCTGCGGCCCGTACCTGGACCGGGCCCGGCATGTGTACCTGGCCCGCTCGCACGTCAACCGCGAGCTGTTCGACGCGGCCCGCCGGCGCGGTGTGCCCGTGTCGACCGACCTGCACACCTGGGACGGCGCGGACCCGTCGGCCCACCCGTGGGCGTACGGCGCCGACTACGTGTTCATGAGCGCCGCCACCGTCAAGGAGGGGGTGGCCGACGTGCTGCGCGACATCGTCGCCCGCGGCCGGGCCCGGCTTGCGGTGGCCACCGACGGCGCCGACGGTTCGTACGTCCTGGACCGCGCCCGGCCCGACCTGGTCCGGCACGTGCCCGCGGTCCGCCCCGAACGGCCGGTGGTGGACAGCAACGGCGCGGGCGACGCGTACGTCACCGCCTTCCTGCACACGCTCTTCGACGGCGGCGACCTCGACCAGTGCGCGCTGGCCGGTTCGGTCTCGGGGGCGTTCGCCTGCGGGCAGCACGGCACCCACGAGGCGCAGATCGGGGCCGACGAACTGGCCGCGAGCTGCCTGCGGGCACGCGCGTCCGGGGCACCGGACGGGACGCCTGCGGCGGGCGGTGCCATGGCGGACGGCGCCGCTGTCAGCGGGTGAGCCTGGCGGCCGGCCGGCGCGGCGCGAACTTCCACCCGGCCGCCGTCGCCGGACGGCGACTTCAGGCCCGCGCGGTCCCCAGCCGGGCCACCGTCCGCACCGACCCGCCCAGCGCGAGGGCCGCCACGCAGACCGCCACCGCGAGCGCGGCCACCGGGTAGTGCACCGCGCCTGACTGCGACCCGTGCACCAGCGACGTCACCGCGGCCTGCGCGGGCGAACCGCTGGTCAACAGCACCGCGCCCGCGCCGAACGCCGTGACCAGCACCGACCAGCCCGCCCCCGGCAGCAGCGGCGAGTTGGTCAGCGCGCCGACCGCCGTACCGAGCAGCACGGAGACCGCCGCGGCCATCAGCCCGGCCAGCAGCGCCGGCCCGATCGGGATGTCCGCCCGCATGTCGTCGGTGTGCGCGCCGCTGATCGCGGTGACCACCAGCGTGCCGACCAGCCCGAGCAGCCAGGACCCGCCCAACGCGGCCAGCAGCGCGCCGAGATGGGCCCGGCCCGGCCCCACCGCCGAGGCCGTGCAGGCCCGCGCGGCCGGCGGCTCGCCCGTCGCGCACACCCGCACCAGCCACGCGGCCACCGGCAGCAGCAGCGCGGCCGCGTACCCCAGCGAGCCGAGCAGCGCCTCACCGCCCGCGACGCCGATGGCCAGCACGGCGCCGTAGAAGATCAGCGGCGGCAGGAAGCGGTGCGAGCGCAGCAGCAGGTCGGCCTGGTACCGCACGAGCGCGCCGAGCCGTCGGTACGGTCCGCCCGCCCCCGGCACTGCGTCCACAGCCGGTACGGACCCGGCTGGTACAGACACGGGGGGTGCCTTCGCGGCGGGGACGGACCCGGCCGGTCCGGTCGCCGCGCGGATACGGGGCCGCGGCATGCCCCCGCCGCGTACGGCCTCGATGTGCCAGGGCGGCTCCGCGCCGAGCAGGGCCCGCAGCACACCGTCTGACGCCTCCGCCGGCACCTCCACCCCGATCCGCCCGCCGCCCTCCCGCCACGGCCCGAACGGCTCGACCGCGGGCGGCACTTCACCGCTCCCGGCGGCCTCGACGACGACGCGGCCCCCGGTGCGGTGCGCGGCCCCCGGCCGCTCCCGGCCCCGCACGTCGCCCGCCCGGACCGCTCCGCCCGCCGTCACCGCGTACACCGCGCTCGCCTCCCCCGCCAGGCGGCGCGGGTCGTGGTCGACGTAGAAGACGGTCGCGCCCGCGCCGACCCGTTCGCGCACCACGCCGTCGAGGACATCGCGGGCGGAGGTGTCCAGGCCGGTCCACGCCTCGTCGAGGACGAGCAACTCCGGGTCGGCGAGCAGCGCCTGCGCGACGGCGACCTTCTGGCTGGTGCCCTTGGACAGCTCGTCGAGCGGGGTCCCGGCGTACCCGGTGATGCCGAAGCGCTCCAGCCAGTACAGGGCACGGGCGCGGGCGGCGGCCGAAGGCAGACCGCGGATCGCGCCGAGGTGGGTGAGGTAGCGCAGCACCGGGAACGGCAGCGCCGCGGGGAAGCGCTCGGGCACGTACGCGGTACCGGCGTCCGGCCGCCCGGTCAGGCGCCCGGCGGTCGGCGAGTCCACCCCCGCGACGATCCTCAGCAGCGTGGACTTCCCGCTGCCGTTGGCGCCCTCGACCCGCACCAGCGAGCCGCCCGGCACCTCCAGCGAGACATCCCTCAACACCCAGGGCCCGCGCACCCCGTAGCGCCGCCCGACCTGATCGAGCCGCAGCCCGTTCGTCTCCAGCACACCCCCATCCTGACCCACCCCGCGGGGGGCGCACAGGTCCGATGGGAGACTGGCCGGGTGAGCAGCCCCTTCCAGCACGAGGCGGTCGACCGCGACGCCGCGCCCCAGTACGTCCTGCCCCTGGTGGTCCGGATCGAGCGCGAGGCGCCGCCGGCCCGCACCGACGCCCTGCAGACCGCGGCCCGGGCCGTCCTGACCCTACTGTCCGACGAGCGGGCGACCGACGAGGACGGCGAGTGGACGGAGGTGGTCCACGCCTGGCAGGACGCCCGCATCCGCAAGGTCGTACGGCGCGCCCGCCGCGGGGAGTGGCGCCGGGCCGAGGCCCTGCCGGGTATCACCGTGACCGGCGAGACCGCGGAGGTCCGGGTCTTCCCGCCGGTCCCGCTCGACGGCTGGCCGAAGGACCTGGCCAAGCTCCAGGTGTCCGGCACCGAACTCGACGACCCCGAGCCGCCCCCGCCCGCCGACCCGGCCCACCCCGTCCTGTGGATGGCACCCGACATCACCATGTCCGCCGGCAAGGCCATGGCCCAGGCCGGCCACGGCGCCCAACTCGCCTGGTGGGAGCTGTCCCCCGAGGAGCGCCGCGCTTGGCGGGAAACGGGGTTCCGACTTGCCGTGCGCACGGCAACCCCTGCGGCCTGGCGGGGCCTGACCGGGTCCGGGCTCCCCCTCGTCCGCGATGCGGGCTTCACCGAGATCGCTCCCGGGTCGGCGACGGTCATCGCGGACGTTCCGGCGCTTCGGGGCTAGCCGGACCCTTCGGCGTGGTGGGTCCGGCTGTTGAGGGGCCACCCGCCGGTGGGTGGCTTGTCGCGCGGTTCCCCGCCCCCCCAACGGGGCAGCCCGGCGGGTCCGCTCAGGCGAGCCCGGCGACCAGTTCGGCGACGGGGCGGCGGCGCCCCGTGTAGAAGGGCACCTCCTCACGGACGTGCAGCCGCGCCTCGGAAGCACGCAGGTGCCGCATGAGGTCCACGATCCGGTACAGCTCGTCCGCCTCGAACGCGAGAATCCACTCGTAGTCGCCCAGCGAGAAGGAAGCGACCGTGTTGGCCCGCACATCGGGGAAGCCCCGCGCCATCTTGCCGTGGTCGGCCAGCATCCTGCGACGGTCCTCGTCGGGCAGCAGGTACCAGTCGTAGGAGCGCACGAACGGGTAGACGCTGACGTACGCGCGCGGCTCCTCGTCCGCGAGGAACGCCGGCACGTGCGACTTGTTGAACTCCGCCGGCCGGTGCAGCGCCATGTTGGACCACACCGGGGCCAGCGCCCGGCCGAACGAGGTGCGGCGGAAGAGGTTGTACGCGTCCTGGAGCGCCTCGGCGGTCTCCGCGTGCCACCAGATCATCAGATCGGCGTCGGCCCGCAGCCCGGACAGGTCGTAGGTGCCGCGCACGGTGACGTCCTTCGCGGCGAGCTGCGCGAACAGCTCCTCCACCTCGTCCGCGTAGCCGGTGCGGTCGGCCGGCAGCACGTCCTTGAGCCGGAACACCGACCAGAGCGTGTAGCGGATGACCTCGTTGAGATCCTTGGCCTTCTTGCCCGCGTTGGCGGGCCGGTTCTGGGTGGCGTCGGCCGCGGCTGCTGCTGCGGCGGAGTCGAGGGCGCGATCGGCGGTCGAATCGGTCATACGGCTATTCTCCCGCGCCGCCCGCGCCGCCCGGCACCAGGGTGGCCAGCACCTCGGCGGCGGCCCGGCGCCCGCTGCCGACGCAGGCGGGGATGCCGACCCCGTCGTACACCGCGCCGCACAGCGCCAGGCCCGGCAGCTTCGCGGCCTGCTCGCGCAGCCGCCGCACCCGGTCCACGTGCCCGACCGCGTACTGCGGCAGCCCGCCGTCCCAGCGGGTGACCCGGGCGGCGACCGGCGCGGCCCGCAGGCCCACCGCCTCGCCCAGGTCCTCCCGGGAGAGCCGGACCAGGTCGGTGTCGTCCCAGGCGAGGTCGGCGGTGTCGCCGTGCCGCCCGACCGAGGTGCGCAGCACGAACGTGTCGCCGCCGGCCTCGTCGAGCCAGCCCCACTTGCGGCTGGAGAAGGTGGCCGCCTTGATCGTCCGGCCGTCCACCGGAGGCACCAGGAAGCCGCTGCTGAGCGGGAGTTGGAGCACGTCTCGGCGGCGGAAGGCCATGGTGACCAGCGCCATGCTCGCGTACTCGACCGCGCCCAGCTCGGCCGCGGCGGCCGGTGCCTCCTCGGCGAGCAGCGCGGCCGCGACGGGTGCGGGCGCCGCGATCACCACCGCGTCGGCGGTCAGCTCGCGGCCGTCCAGGCCGACCCGCCACTCGTGCGGGCCGGTGCGCCGCAACTCCCGTACGGGGGTGCCGGTCGCGATCCTCACGCCCGCGGCGCGGCACGCGTCGGCCACCGCGAGCGGCAGCCGCCCGATCCCGCCGCGGATGCCGTTGAAGACCGGGCCGCCGGTCGAGGCGGCGGCCGCCTTGCGCTGGATGCCGCGGGCCGCCTCGATCAGCGAGCGGCTGTCGCGGGCTGCCGCGTAGAGCTGCGGTACGGCGGCGCGCAGCGAGATCTCGTAGGAGTTGCCCGCGTAGACGCCGCCGAGCAGCGGTTCGACCAGCCGGTCCACCACCTCGCGGCCCAGCCGGGCGGCGACGTAAGCGCCGATGCCCGTGTCCTCGCCGATGTCGGTGCGGGGCAGCACGTGGTCGAGCGGGATACGGGCCAGGCCCGCGGCCGTCAGCACCCCGGAGGCGGCGAGCGGGGCGAGGTCGCCCGGCACGCCCATCACATGGCCCTGCGGCATCGGGCGCAGCCGGTCGCGGGTCCACAGCGTGGCGCCCCCGACGGCGGGCGGCTGGAGGTCGTCGGCGAGCCCGACCTCGCGGGCCAGCCGCACCGCCTCGGGCCGCCGGGCGAGGATCGACTCGGCGCCGAGGTCCACCGGGGCGCCGGCGATCTCGTCGGCGTACAGCTTGCCGCCCAGCCGCTCCGCGGCTTCCAGCAGCGTGACCTGGGCGCCGCCCTTCGCGAGGTCCAGGGCCGCGGTCAGTCCGGAGATCCCGCCGCCGACCACCACGACCCGCCCGGGGACCCGCGCCGGGCCGTCCGAGGCGCCACGCCCGTCGCCCTGATTACCTCGGCTGTCCCGGCCGTCACGCGTCTGGCTCATGGCTCCACTGTCGCAGACGCCGGAACGAGTTCCGAACGTGACCCCTTCGGAACCGCGCGCCTGAAACCCGCCGCGGGCCGGGCCCGTCCAACCGTCGATCGCGACCCAACAGCCCTGACACCGGGGGGATTTGATGACCCACACGCAGATCTGGCGAAGAACGGACCGGGCTCGGCCGCGGCGCCTCGGGCGCAGGGGCGCGGCCGGTCTCGCGCTGCTGCTGGCCGCCGCCGTGGCCGTCGGGGGGTGCAGCGCGTCCAGCGGCAGCGACTCGTCCGGGGCGAAGTCGGCGGACGCGGGAGTGAAGCGGGCGGCCGACGCGCCCTTCTCCGCGGCGTCGACCGCGCCCTCCGGTGCCACCGGCTCCGGCAGCACCGACTCCGGCGCCGCGCACGGCAGCGCACCCGGCGGCACGCCGACGGGCACGCCGACGCCGGCCAGCTACCTCGTGCGCACCGCGACCCTCGGCGTCCGCACCCCGCACGTGCAGGACCAGCTCGCCAAGGCCCGGCAGTACGCCACCCGGGCCGGCGGTTACGCGGGCGACGAGACCACGACGGTCGACGCGAGCGGCCGGGCCACCTCCACGATCCAGCTCAGGGTCCCGCCGGACGCGTACGACACGGTGCTCGCCGAACTCGGCGGCCTCGGGCGCCTGCTGGAGCGCAAGGTGAGCGTGGCGGACGTCACCGGGCAGGTCGTCGACGTCGGCAGCCGGATCAAGTCGCAACAGGCCAGCGTGGCGCGGGTGCGGGCCCTGATGGACAAGGCGACCGACCTGGACGACGTGGTGAAGCTGGAGAGCGAGCTGAGCACCCGGGAGTCGGCGCTCGAAGCGCTCGAAGCGCAGCAGACGTCGCTCAGGTCGCGTACCGACCTCGCGACGATCACGCTCAAGCTCTCCGAGCCGCCGGCCGCTCCGGCGCGGGCGAAGCCCCACCACCCCAGCGGCTTCTGGACCACCGTGGGGCACGCCTTCGGCACCGGCTGGCACGGCTTCCGCGTGGCGGTGCGAGGGGTGCTGGTCGCCTTCGCGGTCGTCCTGCCGTTCGCCGCGGTGGTCGCCCTCGGGTTCCTGGCATACCGCCTCGTGCGCCGCAAGGTGGTGCGCAGGGCGCCCTGATCCGCGGCGGCGGGGGTCCTGCCGGTTCCGGGTGCCCCCGCCTGCGAAGGGGGCACCCGGGCGGGTCCGCTACCGCTCGGTCGAGGTGTGGACGTACTCCACGAGGCGGGTGATGGCGTCGGGGTCGGTGCTGGGGAGGACGCCGTGGCCGAGGTTGAAGATGTGGCCCGTGCCGGACGCGCGGGCCGCTTCGAGGACTTCCGCGGCCTTCGCCTCGACCGCGGCGGTCGGGGCGAAGAGCACCGAGGGGTCGAGGTTGCCCTGGAGCGCCTTGCCGGGGCCGACCCGGCGGGCCGCCTCGTCCAGGGGCACCCGCCAGTCGACGCCGACCACGTCGGCGCCGGCCTCGCCCATCAGCCCGAGCAGCTCCCCGGTGCCGACGCCGAAGTGGATGCGGGGCACGCCGTAGCCCCCGATGGCGTCGAGGACCCTCGCGGAGGCGGGCATGACGTGCCGCCGGTAGTCCGCGGGGGCGAGGGCGCCGACCCAGGAGTCGAAGAGCTGCACCGCGGAGGCGCCGGCCTCGATCTGCACCTTGAGGAAGCTCGTGGTGATGTCGGCGAGCCGGTCGATCAGGTCCCGCCACAGCTCGGGATCGCCGTACATCATCGCCTTGGTGCGCTCGTGGTTGCGCGAGGTGCCGCCCTCCACGAGGTAGCTGGCCAGGGTGAAGGGCGCGCCGGCGAAGCCGATCAGCGGGGTGGCGCCGAGCTCGCCGAGGAGCAGCCCGATCGCCTCGGTGACGAAGGAGACGTCGTCGGGCTCCAGGTCGCGCAGCCGGGCGAGGTCGGCGCGGGTGCGGATCGGTTCGGCGATCACCGGGCCGAGTCCGGGCTTGATGTCGACGTCCATGCCGATCGCCTTGAGCGGCACCACGATGTCGCTGAAGTAGATCGCCGCGTCCACGGAGTGCCGCCGCACCGGCTGCATGGTGATCTCGGCGGCGAGTTCGGGCCGGGTGCAGGACTCCAGGATCGGGATGCCCTCGCGCACCTTGTGGTACTCGGGCAGCGACCGCCCGGCCTGGCGCATGAACCACACCGGGGTGTGCGGCACGGACTCGCGCCGGCAGGCGCGGATGAACGGGGAAGCAGCGGTCTGCTGGTGCACACTCACACCCCGTATCCTCCCACGCCCCGGAACACCGCCGCGCCCGGCCGGCGTTTCTCCGTCGCCGCACCCGCCTCCTTCGGCAGCACGCCGTGACACAAGGGGTGTTGGTGCGGGCGTGCGGCTGGGTGGCGGCCTAGTCTTCCGGGCATGGCTGCGGTTCACGGGCACTCGCCGGACGAGGCTCCCTTCTCCTTCCGGCGCGCGGTGGACGGTCTGCGGACCGCCCGGGCCCGCACCGAGGTACGGATCGAGGAGGTGCCGGCGCCGCGCCGGCTCGCCTCGTACGCCTTCGCGCTGGAGGCGACGGTGCTCGCCGACGGGGAGGAACTGGCCGACGGCCGGCTGGTGCTGCTGCACGAGCCGGACGGCCATGACGCCTGGCACGGCGAGTTCCGGGTGGTCACGCTGGCCCGGGCCGAGCTGGAGCCGGAGATGGCGGGCGACCCGCTGCTGCCGGAGGTGAGCTGGTCCTGGCTGACCGGCGCGCTGGCGGCCCGCGGGGCGGCCTACCACGAGCCGAGCGGCACCGTGTCCCGCGCGTCCTCGCACTACTTCGGCGGCCTGTCCGAGCGCAGGGACGACACGCAGATCGAGATCCGCGCGTCGTGGACGCCGTACGACCGGCCGGGCCTCGGCGGTCCGGACACGGCGGCGCACCTGGTGGCCTGGTGCGACCTGCTGTGCGCGTGCGCGGGCCTGCCGCCGACCGACGGTCCCGACCCGTCCGGGCGGCCGGTGAGCGGCGTGGTGCCGCTGCCGAAGCGCAGGACCTGACGGTCCGTCCCGGCGCTGTTCGATCGGCCGTCCGATTTGCCGGAATTGTTCTCCAACAAATCGTGATCTTTCCCTAAAGCCGGGAGCAAATGCTGCCGAAGGAGACTGTGACCGTTTCAGTCCCCTTTGCACAGGAGGCCCGGTGTCCGTTCTTCTCGAGCAGCCCACGAGCCTGGTCGCCTACCGTCCCAGCAAGCCGACGGCCATGGTCGTCGTGGCCGATCCCCGGGTTCGCTCCACTGTCACCCGACACCTGTGGGCGCTCGGAGTCCGGGACGTGATCGAGGCTTCCTCCATCGCCGAAGCCCGCCCCAGGGTCGGCAACCCGCGCGACATCTGCGTCGCCGACGTCCACCTGCCCGACGGCTCCGGCCTCACCCTGCTCGCCGAGACCCGCGCGGCCGGCTGGCCCAACGGCCTGGCGCTCTCGGCCGCCGACGACATCGGCGCGGTGCGCAACGCACTGGCCGGCGGCGTGAAGGGCTATGTCGTCACCGGCACCCGCAACACCGCGGGCGCGCTGGCCGGCCGCCCGCCTGGGACCTGCCGTGGGCGCCGGAGTCCGCGGGTCGGGCCCGGGACCTGACCGCCGCGGAACTGGCCGCATGGCACCTGGACGACCTCG
>NZ_JBFBIV010000103.1:0-26296 GCF_040702025.1 Streptomyces sp. NPDC088194
GACCCGCGCTTCGCTTGGGCCCTGGCGGCGCGCTCCGCGCCCCGCAACCGGTGCACCACAGCCGCGCTCCGCGCGCCGATGGCGCCCGGCGACAAGCGGCTGGCCAGGAAGGGAGGGGGTGGTCCGGGCCGGGGTGGGGTCGGGGGTGTGGGGTGGTCGGGTTCGGGCGGAGTCGGCCTTCGTCAGTCCCTGCCTTCGCGCCAGGTAACCCACATGTAGTAGAGCCAACCTCGGCCCTTCCAGCACACGCCGACAGTTGCCAGCGCCAGCGCAGCAACCGCAATCTTACGCGTCCGCGACATGCCCACCCCCTCTCCTCGCGCACAGGCTACTGCCCACACTCGCACGCCATGCGGGAGGCGAGCAGCAAGTCGGGGGCGGGCAGGGGATCGAGTGTGCGCGGGGTGGGGGCCAGTTCCGGTCGTGGGGGCCGATCGGTACTGCGTCATCCTTGAGAGTACGCTAGCCTCTGGACTCAGACACTATCCCCGGAGCACACCCGCCCGGGGCCGCGCATCGTCCCGGGATGGGGGAGCGTCAAACCATGGTGGCAGTGGTCACAGCAGAAGCGGAAAACACAGTCGTGGAGATGGATCCGCTTCCGCATCAGATCGAGGCGTCCGATGCGGCGGTGCGGGCACTCGAATTGCAGCCCGGTCATGAAATGCCCGCGCAGGGCCTGCGCGCGCAGGTCATTGCGGCCACGGGATCGGGAAAAACCTTTATGGGCGTGCTGACCGCGCGGAAATTGCGGGCAGCGCGGGTTTTGGTGTTGGTGCCGACCCTGGATTTGCTGACGCAGATGGCGGCCGCGTGGCGGGCTGGCGGGCGCACGGGGCCGTTCTACGGGATCTGCTCGCTGCGGGCGGATGAGGCGCAGGGGCTGGCGGCGTGTACGACGGATGTGGACGAGCTGGTGGCGTGGACCAAAGGCCTGGAGACGGTGACGGTGTTCGCCACGTACGCGAGCGTGGGTCTGGGGACGCTTCAGCGGGCGCACGAGGCGGGGTTGGCCAGCTGGTCGCTGGTGGTGGTGGATGAGGCCCACAGGGTCAGTGGGCGGGGCTCGAAGCCGTGGGCGGCGATTCACGACAACACCCGCGTCCCGGCTGACCGGCGGCTCTACATGACCGCGACGCCGCGCGTGTGGGAGGCCCCGGAGACTGACGAGGGCGGCAGTAGCGCGCCGGTGCTGGTGGCCAGCATGGAGGACGACCCGGACGGGCTGTTCGGCAGCGTGGCGTACAAGTTGACGCTCTCGCAGGCCCGCAATTTGGGCTTGGTCGCGGCGTGGCAGGTGGTGTGTGTCGACGTGACCGACCCGGAGCTCCAGGCGGCCGCGCTGCTGGGGATCGAGGCCAGGGCGGACAACGTACGGGGTTCACGTCTCGCGGCCCTGCAGACCGCCGCGGTGAAGACGGCCGCGGAGCAGGGCCTGCGCAGGATGCTCACGTTCCACTACCGGACCAGCGAGGCCGAAGCGATGGCGGCCGGGGTGCCGGCCGTCGCCACGCGGCTGTGGGAGGACGACCCCGAGACCTACCCGGAACCGGATCGGGTGTGGGCGTCGTGGTTGTGCGGGGAGCACAAGCCGGACTACCGCAAGGCGACGCTGGCGACGTTCGCCGATCCGGTCGGGGAGCGCGTCGACGGGGACCTGGTCCCGATGCGGCTGCGGCTGCTCAGTTCCGTTCGAATTTTGGGGGAAGGCGTCGACACCAAGGGTTGTGACGCTGTGTTCTTCGGAGACGTGCGCGGATCGGCCGTCGACATCCTCCAGATCGTCGGCCGCGCCCTGCGCATGAAACCGGGAGAAGGCAAGGTAGCGAGCCTGGTCGTGCCTGTTTTTCTGGGCAAGGGCGAGGACCCGGACGCCATGCTCACGTCCAAGGGGTACAACGGGTTGGCCCGGATTTTGGCTGCTCTGCGTAGTCATGACGCGGACACCGTGGAGGCTCTGGCGGAGCAGCAGTCGAACACGCGCCACCGGAAGCCCGCGGTGGCGGAGATCAGGGCGGCCGGGCGGGGAGAAGAGGGCGGTACGTCTGCCCCCGCGCAGAGTTTGCTGTCCTTCTCCACCCCGCGTGATCCTGCCGTCTTGGCGCAGTTCATGAAGCTGAGGATTCTCCAGCCGGAAAATGCGTACTGGCGTCAGGGAGTCCAGGCGGCGACCCGGTATGTGAAAGAGAACGGGGATCTGAAAGTTCCGTACGTTTTCACCACTCCGGAGGACTGGCAGCCCGCAGGATTTCCGCTGGGGACGTGGATTGCCGATCAGCGGAGGTTCTTCAACGCGGGTGAGATGAAACCCTCACGGGTGAAAGAACTTGAAGAACTCGGCATGGTCTGGTCGCACTGGGACGTCGCTTTTCAGGAGGGACTGGCAGCAGCGCAGGGGTGGGCGGCCGAGCACGGTCACCTTCTGGCCCCTACGACGGCGGTCTTCGACGGCCATCCGACGGGGGTATGGCTGAAAAATTTGAGGACGGCCGGTCGCAAGCTCATGGAGATCGAGGCGCGGCGCGAGGCCGGTCTGCCGGTCGGCTCCACCGCCGGGGCGCTGACCGAGGAACGCAGGGACGCGCTGGAGGCGATCGACCCGTCGTGGTGCCCGGCCTGGCCGGTGGCGTGGCAGCGCTGCTATCACCTGTGCCGGACCCTCATCGAGGCCGGCACCGAGCTGCCCACCGGCCCCGGGCAGATGACGCTCCAGGGCGAGGATCTCGGGGCGTGGGTGCTGGCGCAACGCTTGGACTGGGAGCAGCTGCTGCCCGCGCAGCAGTGGATGCTCGAGCACATGCTCCACCTCATCCCCGCCGGGCCCGACGAGCGGCCTCCAGCGCCGCGTACGCAGGCCGACAAGTGGGCGGCCAATCTCGCGGCCGCCCGGCAGTTCTACGCCCGTGAGGGGCACTTCCAGGTGCCGAGGAAGCACGTCGAAGAGGTCGACGGCGTGCCCCATAAGCTGGGCATGTTCGTGGACAACGCCCGCAGGCGGGCCGACAAGCTCAGCGCGGAGCGGCGCCAGGAGCTGACCGAGCTGGGCATGCGCTGGTAGCAGCGATCCGTGCAAGCAGGTCAGTTGATCGAGGGGAGCATCGCGGGTAGTCCGAGGTCACGCGCGATCCCGCGTAGGAACTGCTTACGCGGCTTGCCTACCACTATTTCGTCGAAGGCACGCCCAGCCCAGACCAGGCACATCGCAGCAGTCACCGGCACCGGAGAGCCGCCGGGCGGCTCCCTCGGTGTATCGCGCAGGTGCACCGGCTTGGCGTCCCAGTCAATGAACGGGAAGGCGCCGGTCGAACTCGGATGGGCGTAGCTGCACAGGTGGCGGTAGACGGAGTAGAGCTCCCGCTTGGGGTCGATTTCGTCGCACTGAGCCTGGAACTTGCGGAAGATGTCGCTTTCAGCGGTCCTGTTGATCGTTTGATTCTTGATGGTGTCCAAAAGCTCCTGCGGCAGAGCAAAGGACTTCTCCATGTCCTGGGCTGCCGCGCGGGCAGCACGGTCCCCCTCTGTGAACACAGCCATAGCGCCGACGTCGCCCTTCTGAGAGAGCCAGTGCAGACTGATGGTGCTCTCGAACATCGTGCGGAGCAGAATCTGTGCTTCGTGGCCGTACCCAAGGTCAAGAAGGTGCAGAGCGGCTTCAGCAAGACGATGCACTTCAGTACACCAGCCGTGCCCTATCAACACGGGCCGCCACCAGGGCCGCTTAGCCTCTACCGTCTTCGCCTCTCGGAAGTCGGCAACCAGCTTCACCACCGCGTCACGGTACTGCTGCTCGCTGGGACCGCTCATGTACGCCTTTCGAATCAACCGCCGGGAGCGGCAGATTACTTGAGAGAAAGTGCGGCAGGTAAGCGGATTTTCCGGATGAGCCGACTCCGGCTCTTGCACACCGCCGTGGACGCCTGGCTGACGCGGGATGGAGCCGGACCGGGCTGCTCCCACCGGCCCAAGGGCCGCACAGCGGCCTTGCCTGGGTGTCCCGGTCGTATCGTCGGACCGGGTTACCTGTCGCAGACCTGGACGGCCCTTGACGCGCCCGCTACGCTCCAGGACCTCCCCGAGCGGACGCGAAGGCTGGAGCGAGCAGCTCAGCGTCACTGTCGCGGCAGTGACACATCCGGCCCCCGCCACTGTCACTAGGCCGACATGCGCGGGCCCGAGGTTCACCGCTCGTCTCCGGTGGCGGCTTCGTCCCACAGACGGGCGAGCTTCTTCATCTTCTTCTCCCGCTTCTCGAACCACTCCGAACGCGCCCACTCCTCATCCAGTCGCTTCTGCTCGGCTGCCTCACGGCGCTGTTGCTCGGCTTCGGCGGCGCGCTCGCGCTGCTTGCGGCGCTGGCGGTACTCGGCTGCGGTGTGGGTGTCGGCGAGCGCCTGGAGCAACAATTCGGGTTCGCGGCCACGGTGCTGTGCGACGCGGAACCACACCGGTCCCATCGGGCCGTGCTGCTGCAGGCAGTCCAGGGTCGTCATCACCAGCGGGACCTTGGCGGTGAAGTCGAGGTAGAAGTCGTCGTCGGGTTCGGTCGCCCGGTAGCGGTAGTCGGCGCGCTCCTGCCCGGCCCAGAACTCGCGGGACAGGTCGGCGACCGCGCGCATCCGGTTGGTGAGCGCGGTGGGGCCGGCCCCAGTGAGCACGATCGCCAGCGGCGGCAGGCCGGGCAGGCCGGTGCGGGGGTAGAGCGTGGCCCAGAACGGCACCGTGTTCATCTCGCCGCGGATCGTGCCGCGGCCCGTGCTCGCCGGCAGTGCCGGGTCGCGGACACGGCGGGCGTAGAGGTCCGCGTACGTGCCGACCTTGTCCGCCAGGACGTGCGCGGACTCGGTTGCCCGGTCGACCTCCACCATCAGCAGCGGCACACCGGCGGCCTTGTCCTGGAACACCGCATCGCTACGGACGTTGCGCTTGCCCGAGCTGGACAGCGGGTGCGGCACTTCGGTGCGCCAGGCCTCCAGGCCGCCGATCCAGGCCGCCGATCCCGGCCGCCGATCCCGGCCGCCGATCCCGGCCGGGGACCCCGGCCGGAGACCCCGGCGCCCTGCCGCCGCGGATGAAGGCCACGATCGTGGCGTTGACCGCCATCGCGTGCGGCGCGCCGCCGGTGCCCGCGCCGCGGGCGTGGCTGCCCATCAGGTCGGGGTCACGTTCCAGGGCCTTCGTGGCGGCGTCCAGACCGAGCGGGGTCAGGCCCCACAGCTTCTGCGACGGCTCCCCGTGTCGGTCCGGCGCACCGAACTTCCCCGCAGGCCCGGCGGTGCTGCCCTACGAGATCACCTTCTTCTCTGCTTGCAGGACCAGCAGCGCGTTGCGGATCGCCTTGTTGTCCGCCAGGTGCGGGCGGACCAACTGCATGATCTGCGTCGCCGTCGCCACCTTCAGCACACCCAGCACCCGCAGCACGTCCTTCTGGTCGCGCACCGTCGACCGGGGCCGCCGCGCCTGCTTCTCCCCCGGCTTGGTCACCGAGCCTGCCCCGTCCGTCATCTGACGCCTCCCCGCCTACGATCGTGCTGTGGAGGCTGTCCATGGTCGCCGAAGCCGCCGACAGCCCGGCCCGGCTCTCTTCCCGGCCGACGCACCCAGCGGCGGCCAGCCGCCCGGCCAGGGCCCGCCGGAGGCAGAAACCGGGCCTGGACCCCTCGCACCCTGCCGCCCGCCTACGCCGCACCGTCCCCTTCCCCCAGGTGCGGCCAAGGAGGGTGGAGGGCAGAGGGGTTGTCGGCACCGCCGGTGATGTCAGGACAAGGGGCCTGACCAGGCAGAACGTCCCGGACCTGTGCGAGGGGTCGGGTGCACCCTTGGGGGCTGCATTGGTATCACCCTCGGACAACCACCGGTAGCCCGCCCCCGACACCGGCCGACGCCGCGCACCGACCCCGCCCGCAGCCACCAGCCGGTGCCCGCCCTGCCGTTCGCGCCGGCAGCAGTGCACTTTGCCCGACTCGCTGACCTGCCCGAACCCTGCCCCGCGCCGCTTCCATGTACTTTGCCCTGCCGCAGCAGTGCCCTCCCATGCCGCTCCGCAGGTCCCTCCAGAATGCACGCCGCGCCGGCCGCGCGGGCCTGTACCGCCCACCCGATTGTGTGCCTGTCACCGCGACCCTCCTTCCGCCCGCCGGCACCCACCGCCGACGATCCGGACCGCAGCCTGCACAACCGCCCCTTGTCCGCGGTCTGTTCCTGCCGGGCACCCACCGCTGTCCAGGGGAAACACGAGGGCCGGCCGACCGCGCCGCGGCCTGGTCAAGGGGCCGGACAAGGGGTCTGGTCAAGGGGTGTCCGCGGCTACCGGCAGCCACGTGCCCCGCCGGTAGCCGCGCGCGGCCCGCCGCTCCTTCGCGCCCTGATTGCCCAATTCCCCGCCGATAACCACTGTTCCCCACCGATTCGAGCGGCTCACGCGCCAGCGGGGGGAGCGGCCGGGGCGGTTGCCCACCCACTTGCACGGGTCGCCGCTTTCCACCGTTCCACGGCTGTGACCTGCGGTAGTGATGTCCGTGGAACGCGTGGCGGGTCCGGGGGAACTCGCCGTTCCACCATGGAATCGAACGGATAATCGAACTAGGTTGGAGGGGTGAGCGACGACCAGGAACACGGTGTGGGGCAGCTGGCTGCGCTACCGCAGGCCGACGGGCCGCTGGTCGACGTGACCCTCCCCGTGTAGGCGGTGTGCCCGGGCCGGCGCGGCCGGCGGCTGCACGCCCTCGGCCTTCGCCTCGATCAACTCCTGGACCGCTTCGGCGTACGCGTCGTGCAGGTCCTCTCCTCCGACTCCCCCGATGCCCCGGCCACCGCCCGCGCAGTTGGCCTCGATCGGGCCCGTCACACCGCCCGCGGCCTGACCACTTGGGCCACCGCCCGCCGCACCGCCCTCACCCTCGCCTTGCGCGGCGCCAGCACCGGCCCTCCGCGCCGGAATCCGTCTCACCCCTGGGAGCGGACGGGCTGCCCTCCCACTGCCGCCGCCCGGCCGCGTCCGTACCCGGCTGGGGCCCGCGTGCAGGCTTCCCCCCCACGCGGGCTTCTCGCTGTCAGCCGGCCGGTTTATCAATCACCGATGTCCAGCCCATGGTCAGAGCCCACTCGTTCTTCACCGATCCGGTCACGGAGACGGCGACCTTCTTCTTGGCACTACCAAGTGCGATCTCGTTGTAGACACCCGGGCCTGATCCACAGGCCGCGCCGAAGGAAGCGATGCTGCTGAGGTGGATGAGGATCCGTCCAGGGCCGTTGCACAACACCACGATGCCCACGGTGCCGCGGGGAATCTGCGGCAACACCGCAAGGTTGACCGAGGCTCGCCTGCCCTGGGTCTGGTAGAGGACCTTCTGATGGTCGGGCAAGGGTAGTGGCCGCGCGGGATCCGCTTCGGCCGACCCAGCAGGTGAATGCGTCGACGACGGACTCGCGCCCGAGAGCGCCACCGAGGGACCGGCCGACCGCGTGCTCGACTCCTTCGCTGTGCCGTGCGCGTGCCCGGTAGAAGTGCAGCCGGTCATTCCGGCCGCAACAGCCAGCGAGGTTACGGCCACGGCGAAAACGCGGATCATCCCTCCCACAGGTACCAGCCCACCCGGTAGGGACCGTACGCGGTGACCGCGTGGCTGGTGACGGCGCAGTCGGCGTACTGGTGGTGCGTGGTCCCGGTGAACTTGCGGCGCCACACCCCGTACTCCGCGTTGACGGTCTTGTGCGCGGGGATGGTGGTGGAGATGGAGTTGCTCAGCGACGCGGTGACCGATGTGCTCAACTCGATGTTGTACTCGGCTTTGATCTTGGCGAGCAAGGCTCCGACAGAGACGTTGATTTTGGCGCTGAGGCTTACACCGACGGTGGCCGATGCCAGCGCGTTGAAGGTGACGGTGGCGCTGCGGGAGGTGTTGTTGACGTCGGACTGGACGGCACCGACGGGCCTCATGTACTTGCCGTACATCTTGGTCGGTGTGTACCACCCGCCGGGGATGCAGTACTTCCCATCCGGGCTGACGCCGTTGTAGATGTCGCCATCCGTCGGAGCCACGGGGTCGGCGGACGTTCCCGCGGGGTCGGTCGGGGCGTCGGTGAGCGTTTCGGTCGGCGTGACGGGAGGGGCCGTCTCGATGACTCCACTGTCGCCGTCGTCGTTGCTCCCATCGGTCGGCTCCGGTGTGGGAGTCGTCTCCGTGGGGGTGGGCGTCGGAGAAGCCGTCGGGCAGGGGTCCTGCTCGCAGCCCGGCGAGCCCACCGCGGCGGAAGTGCCGGCGCCGAGGGAACAAACAAGTAGCGCCGCGCTGCCGGCGGCCGCCGTAGCAGCCAGGGCACGACGCAGTGGTCTCTGCATAGGGAGAACCCTCTCGTGGGAGCACGCCGGAAATTCACGTCCTCCACAAAGAGGACACCCGGCAAAATCGGGTGATCGAGTCGTTACGAAGCGTCGCATCGACCAACGGAGACGGTAGATGCTGCACGCCACCCGAGGAACGCCCTTGGAGTTTCTTTACTCAGCACAGGACTCGCATCCCCGGATTGCCACTCTCCCTTTTGGTGCGATATATCCGTATCGGATCGATGGAAAAAGGCTGTAAAATCATTTCATTGAGCTCATGATGTGACCTACGCCACAAAGGCGTGGAATTGAGGGTTCCTTGAGACTCTAACCCTTCATGAGGTCCACGAAAAAACCCGGAAGGAACGGCCTCTCTCAACGAGCGACCTCGCCTTTATTGCCGACCCAAACGCTCTCGCGTGAATAAGTTGCTCTGCGTCGAAAATCCTGGCCGCTGCACAAAGCCGAAAATCTTCGCCCTCACTCCGCACATAAGCCCGCACCGGTCTGATGCTCCAAGACTCGGTCCCGCATCTTCACATTCCGGGCGGGTTTGTCGATGCGGCGCCGCATTCTCAAGCCGCACGAGGAGCGCGGGGGCCACCAACTGGTCCTTACCTCTGGCCATCGTCGGCACCCAGCAGGGCGTGTCGCCTTCCCAGTGCCACCGCCCTGCCGTGCCCGGCCGTGCGGTGATCGGGGGGTGGCACCAACCCATGAGATGTCACAGCAGAGCGGAAGCCCCGCCAGCCCGGCCTTGCCCCTGGTGCGGACCTAAGTTTGTTTTTTAACCAGGTGGCTGGTTAAGCGACGGGTTGAGTGTCAGTGCTGACGCGTAGCTTGAGCGGGTGAGCTGGGACGTCTTCATCATGCAGTTTCCGCCCGAGGTTGGTGCCATCGACGAGATCCCCGATGACTGGGATCCGCCGAGTCTGGGCACGGGCCGGGATGTTCGCGGTGTCCTTTCGAAGGTGCTGTCGGGCATCGAGTTCTCACCGAACGGGTGGGGCGACTACGAAGGGCCGGGCTTCTCGATCAGCACCCCGGTCAACGAAGCGGACGACGCGCCGGTCACCGGGGTGAGCCTGTTCATCCACGGCGACAGCGAAGCAGCAGCTCCTGCGGCTCTCGCGGTCGCAGATGCCCTGAAGGCGCGAGCTTTCGAGACCGGTTCGGGAGACTTCCTCACCGCTGACTCAGCCCGGTCCGCCTTGGACGCCTGGCGCGCGTATCGCGATCGTGTACTGGGCGAGCGAGGGCCATGAACGGCCGCCTGTCACTGTACGCGCCGAGGTTTGGTGCCGGTCTTGTGGTGGGCTGGTCGCTGGTATGCCTCGCCGGTAGCGAGGACTTGTCCCACGTCGTGGCGGGTTGCGGGTCGCCGGTTCTTCGAACCGGGCGGCCGTCCGGGGCCGGGGCTGGTGGGTTTCGGTGCACCGGCTGGAGAACCTGTCGTCGTGCGGAGGTTCCTGAACCCGCGCCGGACTCGGGCTGGGTGAGTTTGTGCGGGGGCGCCGGTTTCTCCCACGGCCTGCGTAGGTCGGCGGTGAGCGGGCGGGCGAGGCGGAGCTGGGTGTGGGCGGCGATGATCAGCAAGGTCCAGCGGTCGGCGGCTCCGGAGTCGCCCAGGCGGGGCCGGGCCCAGCCGAGGGTCTGCTTGAGCATGCGGAAGGTGTGCTCGACGTCGAATCTGCGGAGGAACGCCTGCCAGCAGCGGTCGACGTCATCCGCGGTGGCGCCGGTGCGTGACCACCACAGCCAGACCGGCTTGTTCACCCCGCCGGACGGCAACTGTTCGACCGTCAGGCGGATGACGATGCCCTCGATGATCGGCAGTGGCCCGTCGTGGTCGAGCCATGCGGCCCGCTGGGTCAGCCGCGGGTGCAGCCGGTCCCAGGCCCGTGCCGTGGCCTTGCCGTAGAGCCGAGTTTCGGTGACCGTGACGCCCTGCTCGACGCCCCAGGTGGCGGGGTCGCCGAAAACGAACTCCCCGCCGTGCTTGGGCATCCGCCCGCCCTTCGGGTGGGCCAGGAAGAACTCTTCCCGTGAGGGTGCCGGGCGGCGCATCACCCGGTCCGACCGGGTCCGACCCAGGATCTCGACCGGCAGGCCGGACAGCAGGTAGGCGATGCGAGGGGCGTCATAGCCGGCATCCAGCACGATCAAGATCTCCGGATCGCCCTCGGCCCACTGGCCCGCCGCGACGAGCCGCTCGACCAGCTCGCGGACCTGGCGAGCGGTGACCGCCGCCAAGTCCGCGCCGGGCGTGAGACGGACCGCGTCCAGGAGAGCGGACCAGGATGTGCGGCCACTCTCCAGGGCGACGACGACCGAGTACGGCCAGCCGGGCATCATCTGGTGCTTCGCGCCGCCGCGGCCGTAGGTGTGGCAGAACGAGCGATCCGGCACGGTTCCGGCGTCCGGACGCAGCCACGGCGAGACGTCCACCGCCAGGACCAAGCGCCCGTCGGCTGCCTTGGGCAGCGGCACCCCGGGCCAGAACTCGCCGCAGCCGGGGCGACATCGAGCCCGCCGCGGTTCAGGCCGGCGTAGAGGGAGCCGTGACCCCGGCGGTGCTCGGGTGCCAGGGCGAGGTCGACCAGCGACCGCACCGGTACGTCCGTGCACAGCACGGCGTCGGTCAGCTCGAACAGCGCGTCCGCGCGGGCGGTCAGGCAGTCGTAGAAGTCGGTCCGGAACCGGGACAACACGGTCAGGGACTCGACGCGGACAGCGTCGTGCAGCAGACTCACCCTCGCGGCCTTGGCATGATCAACAGCGTCTCGACAACGCACATGATCACACCAAGGTCGTACCGCTGTCGTCCCGACCCCCCTGGCCAGACGGACATCAACTCGCCTAACCAACACGGTCGTTAAAGATCAAGCTGAAGAACCAACGCACCTACGGACGCAAGGCCGCGCAGATTTAGGAACGGCGCGAGGCCGGCCTGCCCGTCGGCTCCACCACCGGGGCACTGACCGAAGAACGCCGCGACGCCCTGGAGGCCATCGACCCGTCCTGGTGCCCGACCTGGCCCGTCACCTGGCAACGCTGCTACAAGCTGTGCCAGGACCTCATCGAAGCCGGCACCCCGCTGCCCACCGTGCCCGGGCAGATGACCTTGCAGGGCGAAGACCTGGGGGCTTGGGTGCAGGCGCAGCGGCTCGGCTGGGAGCAACTGCTGCCCGCGCAGGTGTGGATGCTGGAGAACATGCTCCACCTGTCCCCCGCAGCGCCTGACGAGCGGCCACAAGCGCCCCGTACACAGGCCGACAAATGGGCCACGAACATCCGCGCCGCCAAGGAGTTCCACACCCGCGAGGGCAGCCTCCAGGCCGTTCGCCGCAAGACGGTCGTCCAGGTCAGCGAGCCGGACGGGTCACAGACCATCGTGAAACTGGGGCTGTTCGTCGACAACTGCCGACGACGGGCCGACAAGCTGGCGCCCGAACGGCGCGCGGAACTCGACGCACTCGGCATGCGCTGGTGAGCGGCGCGGCCGAAGGGCCGGGCTCTCCGACTGTGGTCACGCGTTCCATCGGCAGTACCCTCCGACTGTGACGCACAGGGGCAGTTCGAGGAGGTCGCTCCGCAGAAAGAAAAGCCTTCAGGAGCACTTCACGGACTGGAGGGGGGACCTCCCACTTCCGGAATTCCTCGCGACAAAACGACAGCCTCTCGACCCGGTACGCGGTGCCCTGGGGTTGACGATCCTTCCTGCGTCCTGCTTGGCCGCGGCCGTTGCGCCCGGATGGCAGTGGTGGCAGAGGATCCCAAGTCGAGGGGCGGGCACGGAACTGGGTCCGGTGGGTCATCGTCGGGGCGAGCTCACGCAGCGAGGCGTTGACCGCGAACGATTTACAGTCCCTCGGCCGGGACGCTCCGCGGCCGGCCCCTCCATCGCGTCTCCGGTTTTCCACGGCGGCGGGCTACGGGGCAGGCCGCCACGACGTGAACCGGTCCCGCTGCCCCGAGGCGCCCTGTCCGCGGTCCTTCCGCCTCCTCCATCACCAGGGCTGAGCTTGTTGTTTAACCTTCACGTGGCTCTTGGCGGGGATGGCAGGGGGGCGCACACGAGGCGTCGAATAGGGGTGCGCTGGCTCCGTGGGCAGTTGCATACTCACTGCATGGCCTCGTCCTCCGGTCGGTTCCGAGATCCGCGCAGCACCGAGTACGACTTCCTTAGCTCAATCATGGTGCGATGCCCTGGCTGTGCGAAGGCCGCCCTTGTCATTCCAGCGGCCGACAACTCTGGCTGCGGAGGTCGGACCCTGTTCAGGCCGAGGCGTCTGGTCTGCCGTAGTTGCGGCTTGTCACGGCTGTGGAGCGGCCGTGCTGTCGCCCTCTCCCGGGGCACCGCCGCGCCAGCGACTGATCCATACTTCGGCGTGCCGTTGTGGCTCCAAATTGAGACTCGACACGGGTGGTTGTGGGCGTACGACCTGGAACACCTCGACTTGCTGCGGCGCTTCGTCCAAGCGCCGCTGCGCGAACGAGCGCCCTGGTACGACACCGGGCAGAAGATGACGTTGGTCGCCCGTCTGCCACTGTGGATCAAGCGCGCGAAGAATCGGGACGAGATCCTGCGCGGCATCGCTCGAATCCGCGCATCACTGGTCTGTGCCTGAAGGTCTCCTGCCAGCGTCAGGAGCGTTTCCACCTTTTCCGGACAGCGACGCAGCCTTGGTGTGATCATGTGCGTTGTCGATCATGCCAAGGCCGCGAGGTGAGTCTGCTGCACGATGCTGTCCGCGTCGAGTCCCTGGCTGTGTTGTCCCGGTTCCGGACGGACTTCTATGACTGCCTGACGGCTCACCCCCGTCGCGGACCTGGCCGCCACTACCGCCGCCCAGGGCCGTGAGGTCATCGAACGCCTCATCGCCGCAGGCCAGTGGGGCGAAGGGGATCCGGACATCCTGATCGTTCTGGACGCCGGCTATGACGTGCCGCGCATCGCCTACCTGCTGTCCGACCTGCTGGTCGAGATCCTGGGCCGAACCCGTTCGGACTGGGCGATGCGTCGGCCGGCACCCTCGTGGGAGGAGTTCTACCGGGCACAGCCGAAGGGCGGCCGGCTGCCCAAGCACGGCGGGGAGTTCGTCTTCGGCGACCCCGCCACCTGGCGCCAGGAGCAGGCCGTCACCGACACCGACACCGACACCGACACCCGGCTCTACGGCACGGCCACCGTCCAGGCGTGGGACCGGCTGCGCCCCAGGCTGACCCAGCGGGCCGCACGGCTCGACCACAACGGACCACTGCCGATCATCGAGGGCACCGTCATCCGCCTGACGGACGAACAGTTCCCGTCCGGCGGGGTGAACAAGCCGGTCTGGCTGTGGTGGTCACGCACCGGCGCCACCGCGGCCGACGTCGACCGCTGCTGGCAGGCGTTCCTCCGCAGATTCGACGTCGAGCACACCTTCCGCATGCTCAAGCAGACCCTCGGCTGGACCCGGCCCCGACTGCGCGACTCGGCCGCCGCCGACCGCTGGACCTGGGTGATCATCGCCGCCCACACCCAACTCCGCCTCGCCCGCCCGCTCGCCGCCGACCTGCGCAGGCCGTGGGAGAAGTCAGCACCACCGCACAGGCTCACCCCGGCCCGCGTCCGGCGAGGGTTCCGGAACCTCCGCATGAGAACCGGTTCGCCGGCCAGCGCACCGAAACCCACCAGCCCCGGCCCCGGACGCTCACCCGGCTCGAAAGACCACCGGCCCTCACCGCGCCACGACGTGGGACAAGTCCTCACTACCGGCGAGGCATACCAGCGACCAGCCCACCACAAGACCGGCACCAAACCCCGACGAACTGGTACAAAATCAAGCTGAGGGCAAGACGGTCTTCTACGGGCCAAACCGCTTGGGCAGGTCCCGCCATTGAACGCCGGTCCGCACCCGGTGCGGAATCCCGTCGATCACCTGACGGTGATCCAAAGCCACCTGCCCGCAACGACCGTTGCTCAGCGGGAGGAACGGCCGCAGCCGGTTTCACTCGGCATCCGTCAGATCTCCCCGCCCCAGGTCCACATCAACGACCCGTGGACGGAGTAGTCACACGATCGGCCGGACAAGTCCTTAAAGCGCCTCGCTCCCCCCGGGTCCGAGGCCGGGCAGGCCCGGCAGGCCCGCGAGCACGCGGTTGGCGCGGTGGCGCCAGGTGTACCGCCCCAGGGCCTGGTGCCG
Organism: Streptomyces sp. NPDC088194; assembly: GCF_040702025.1. Taxonomy (NCBI): domain Bacteria; kingdom Bacillati; phylum Actinomycetota; class Actinomycetes; order Kitasatosporales; family Streptomycetaceae; genus Streptomyces; species Streptomyces sp. NPDC088194. Next base: position 14,512 of record NZ_JBFBIV010000103.1, read on the forward strand.
GGCCTCGGCGCCGAGGGCGCGCCGCAGGGGCTCGTCGGCGAGCAGTTCGAGGAGCGCGTCCGCCCAGGCCGATGGCTCCGCGGGCGGTCGCAGCAGGCAGTTGACCCGGTCCTGGAGGACCTCGCGCAGGATCGGCAGGTCGGAGGCGATCACCGCAAGGCCCTGGGCCATGTACTCGAACACCTTCATCGGAGAGGCCCAGCGGCCGGTCTCGCCGAGCCCGTCCGCGGTGTAGACCTTCGTCTGGTACGGGGCCAGCACGACATCGAAGAGCGGGTAGTAGGACCATACGGCGCCGGGCGGCCGGTGCCCGTGGAAGTGCGCGTTGGCGGGGCGGGGGCGCCCGCCCCAGCGCGCGAGGTCCTCGGGGGTGCCGCCGACCAGGTGGAAGTCCAGGCCCGGCAGCCGGTCGGCCAGTTCGAGGATGAGCTCGATGCCGCGCCCTTCGTACAGGTGGCCGACGTAGCCGATCCGGGGCACGCCCGGGCGTCCCGGCAGCGCCGGAGTATCCGCGGGGGACGCGGGCGGGTCGGCGCCCTCGGGGGCGACGACGATCGGCGGGAGGCCCTCGTCGCCGTAGGCGGCCCGGTAGGCGTGGGCGAGGGCGTGCGTGATCACCACGAGCCGGGCGGGCGAGCCGGACTTGAGCAGGCGCGCCTCGATGCCCAGGGTGTTCGGGTCGTCTCGCAGGCGGTGGGTCTCGTACACCAGCGGCGCGACGCCGACCGCGGCCGTGAGGGCGTACAGGTCGTGGCCGTAGACCAGGTCGGGGGTGTCCGGGCCGGTGAGCAGGCCGCGCACGCGGGCGGCGCGTATCCGGTAGCCGGCCGGGGTCCAGTCGGGGCCGGACACCCACCGGATGTGGAAGCCGGGCCGGACCCCGTAGTAGGCGTGCGGGTCGTCGACGGTGAAGGTGCCCGCCGTGGTGTAGAGGGTGACCTCGTGGCCGCCTTGCGCGAACGCGTCGCACATGCGCATGGCGTGGACGCTGTTGGCGTACAGCGACGGGACGCTTCCGGGGTGCAGGTAGGCGATGCGCACGGCCGGCCTACCCCTGTCCCGCCGGCCGGGCGGGCCTGCGGCGGCCGGCACCAATCCCGGCGGCCGGTTCGTGGCACGTGATGTCCGTTGCGTCCATGGGCGTCTCCTCGCGGTGGGCCAAGACGGGCGGGCGGTGTCGCGTGAGTCCTCACGGGGACCTGCCGGGCGCCGCCTCGGGCGGGGCGCGCTTGACCCGGACGGCCGGGACCGGGAGGCGGTCGGGTATCGCGGACCGGCCGCTTCCCACGGCGGCGGCCAGGCGGTCGACACGTCGGCACGTCGGCACGCTGGCACCGGCCCGAGCACGCACCATCATCGCGTGCGCCCTTGCGCGTTCCAAGAGCCGCGTTTCGGCCTGGCGCACGGCCCACTCCCCCGGTCGCCCCGACGGGGTCCGGCGACGCTGCAGGCGGCAGCGCGGGCGCCGGAGTTGTCGGCGGGCGTGCTGACCGCCGGGGAACCGGGCCTTCAAAGGCGCAGCGAGTCGGCGGTGAGGTGGGCAAGTTGCCGGGAGATGCCCTGGCGGAGGGTGGTGCGCGGCGCCCAGCCCAGCAGTTCCGCCGCGCGTGACCGGTCGGCGAGGGTGGTGTCCACGTCGCCCGCCTGGGCGGGCAGGCGGGTGACGGGCACCGCGTGGCCGGTCAACTCCTCGACGGTGGACAGGACTTCGGCCACGCTGGTGCTGACGCCGGCGCCGACGTTCAGGACGCTCGTGCCGACGGGGCGGGTCGCGGCGGCGACGGCGGCGCGGACGATGTCGCCGACGTAGGTGAAGTCGCGGGAGTTGCCGCCGTCCCCGTACAGGGTCAACTCCGGGCCGCCCAGGGCCGCCGTCAGTGCCCGGCCGATGAGCATGTCGGGGCGTTGGCGGGGGCCGTAGACGGTGAAGAAGCGCAGCACCACTGCGGTGAGCGTGGAGGCGGCCTGGTCCGCGTGGGCCAGGCAGAGCTGTTCTCCGGCGAGTTTGCTGACCGCGTAGGGGGACTCGGGGTGGGGTGCGGTCGTCTCGTGGGTGGCTCCGGCGCTGCTGCCGTAGACGCTGGAGGAGGAGGCGTAGACGAGGCGGGGAACGCGGGCTTCCTCGCAGGCCGACAGCACGCGTTCGGTGGCGAAGACGTTGCATGACGTGTATTCACCGAACTGCTCGCCCCACGAGCCGCGTACTCCGGGCAGCGCGGCGAGGTGGAAGACGGCGTGGGAGTGCCTGAACAGGGCGGTGAGCGGACAGGTCCGCAGGTCGGCGGTGACCAGGGAGAAGCGGGGGTGCTTGAGGGCGCGGCTCAGACGTGCCGTCGTCGCCGGGTCGCCGTCCGGGGCGCGGCGGTCCACGCCGACGACCGTGTTCCCGTTCGTCAGAAGGGCCTCGACGAGGTGCGAGCCGATGAAGCCCGCGGCCCCCGTGACGACGACTCTGGTCGGTGCCGGCCGCTGATCGTTCCCGTGGCGCACGGAATCCTCCCTGGACGCGTAGAGCGGATCAGTCGTTGACGGCTGCGGTGTCCGCCGTGTGGAGGCCCTCGGCCGGCGTAGGGGCTTTGCGTGTCGCCGGTGTTCCGAGGCCGCCCGTCCCCCGTGGTGCGAGGTCGGCGAGGACCAGGTCGGCGCGGCGGCGCCAGGTGTAGTGCTGGAGGAACTGCCGCCTGGCCTCCTCGCCGAGTGAGGCGCGCAGTAGCGGGTCGGCGATCAGTTCGGTGAGGGCGTCGGCCCATGCCTGCGGCGCGTCGGACGGGCGGAGCAGGCAGTTGACGCGGTCCTGGAGCACCTCGCGCAGGACCGGGAGGTCGGAGGCGACGATGGCGCGGCCGTGCGCCATGTACTCGAACAGCTTCATCGGGGAGGTCCAGCGGCCGATCTCGTCGATCCTGCCCCAGGTGTAGACCTTCGGCTGGTGAGGGGCGAGGACGACGTCGAACAGGGGGAAGTACCGGTGGAGTTCGGAGGGCGGCTGGTGCCCGTGGAAGTACAGGTTGGGGTGCGGGCAGGACTCCTGCCAGCGGGCCTGGTCCTCGGTGGTGCCGCCGACCAGGTGGAAGTCGAAGGCGGCCAGCCGCCCGGCGAGATCGATGATCAGGTCGATGCCGCGCCCGTCGTAGAGGTGGCCGACGTAGCCGATCGTCGGCGCGTCGGGGCGTCCCGGCAGCGGGGCGGTCGCCGTGGCGGCGGCCGGGGGGTCGGCGCAGTCGGGGGCGACGTGGATCGGCAGCGTGCCCAGTTCCGGGTAGGCCGCTTGGAGATCGTGCGCGAGCGCGCGGGTGACGACCACGACCCGCGCCAGCCGCGGGTGGCTGAGCAGGGCTCTTTCGAAGCCGGCGGGCAGGTCCCGGCGCAGCTGGTGGACCTCGTAGACGAACGGGGCCAGGTCGGCGGTGACGGCGAGGGTGTGCGGGTCCCGGGAGTAGAGGAGGTCGGGGACGGCGTCACCGGTGAGCAGGTCTCTGATGTCCTGTCCGCGCCGGCGGTAGCCGTCCTGGGTGTAGTCGGGGGCGGGGACCAGCCGGATCGGGAAGCGGTGGCGGACGCCGTAGTACGTGTAGGGGTCCTGGTCGGTGTAGGTGCCCGGCAGGGAGTACAGGGTGACGTCGTGTCCGGCGTCGGTGAACGCGTCACACATGCGCATGACGTGGACGCCGTTGGCGAAGAACGAGGGGATGCTGCCGCCGTGCAGGTACGCGATGCGCATGGTTCCTACTCTCTGCTCTCGTGGAGCCGGTCGGCCGGCGTCACCGCTGCCGGTCGGGAACGCTTCCCGCGGCCCCGAGGTGGACGGCGGGCCGGGCCGGGTCCGGTGGGGGCCCGGGTCCTGCTGGGGGCGGGCGGCAGTCGGGCCGCCGCCCGGCTCACCAGCGCACCGGCAGGGTCCGCGGGGACCGGGTGATCTGGCCGCGCTTCCACTGCGGGGGGCCTGCCGCGCGCAGGGTCGGAAGGCGCCGTACCAGGGCCGCGAGGGCCTCCTGGAGCTGGACCCGGGCGAGTTGTGCCCCGACGCAGAAGTGCGCGCCATGTCCGAAGGCCAGGTGGGCGGGCGCGGCCCGGGTCAGGTCGAGCAGGTCGGGTGCGGGGTAGACGTCCTCGTCGTGGTTGGCCGAGGAGGTCAGCGCGATCACCGCTTCGCCCTCCGGGATCTCCACCCCGCTCAGCGACACGGCCTTGGTGGTCACCCGCAGGTTCGCCCCGACGGTGGCCTGTGCGTACCGCAGGAGCTCCTCGACGGCGTCGGCGACCCGGTGCGGTTCGCGGACGAGCAGGTCGTAGCGCTCCGGCCGGTCGAGCAGCAGGTGGATCAGGCCGGCGAGGCGGTCGGCGGTGGTGCCGTAGCCGCCGGCGAGCAGGACCACGCAGAACGAGATCAGCTCGCCCTGGCTCAGCCGGTCGCCCGCGTCCCGCGCGGCGATGAGCGCGCTGAGCAGGTCGTCGCCGGGGTGGGCGCGTTTGGCGGTGACGAGCCGGGCCAGGTAGCCGGTCATGTCGTCGACCGCCGCCGTGACCTCGGCGTCCGGCATCGCGGTGAGGCTGCGCAGCGCGTCGTTCCACGCGTCGAGCCGGTCGCCGTCGACGCGAGGTGTCCCCAGCAGGTCGCAGATCACGGTCAGCGGCAGCGGCCGGGTGAAGCCCGCGACGGCGTCGGCGGGACATGGCCGTCGTTCCAGGTCCGCCAGCAGTTCATGGGCCAGCAGCGCGATGGCGCCGCGCATCGCCTCCGCCCGGCGTCCGCCGAGGGCGGGTGCGACGAGCCGGCGCAGCCGGGAGTGGTCGGGCGGGTCGGCGGCAAGGATCGAGTCGGGCAGGGTGGTCGTGCGGGCGTACCGCGGTCCCGTGCCCCGGGTCGCCCGTGCCCGGCTGAAGCACGGCTCGGCCAGCACCCGGCGCACGTCCGCGTGCCGGGTCACCAGCCACGCGGTGTCCCCGCTGGGCATCCGGACCCGGACGACCGGGGCGCTGTGGCGCAGTTCGGCGAACTCGGGCACGGGGTCGAGGCCGTCCCGGTGCGGGAAGGGGAACTCCCTGAGCTGTTCCGGCTGGTCCATCGGGGCCTCCGTCGACGCGTCACAGGGTGGCCGTCCTGGTCGGCGCGCTGGTCGTGGGGTCAGGGGCGTTCGTAGACGGACACGTGGTAGGTGCTGTCTGCCGTGAAGGGCGCCCGGGTCCAGCCGCCCCAGCGCTCCTTGAGCCGAAGTCCCGCCTGAGCGGCCATCAGGTCCAGCTCCCCGTGTCCCGCGTAGCGGAACGCGACGCGCAACTGCCGGGTGCGTCCGCCTTCGTGGATGACGTAGTACGAGTGGTAGCGCTGCGCCGCGGTGTCGAGCCTGCGGTGGCACAGCACCAGGAGGTCCTCCCCCTCGGCGACGATCTCCGTTCCGGCCGCCGCCAGCGCCTCGGGCACGTGGGCGTCGAGCACGAACAGGCCGCCCGGTGCCAGACGTGCCGCCGCGTTCCGGAAACAGCGGATCTGGGCGGCCTGGTCGGGCAGTTCAGCGAAGGTGCCGCCGGCCAGATAGACCAGGCTGAAGTTGCCGTCGACGGGTACGTCGGCGAAATCGCCGACGGTCACCGGGATACCCTCGCCGCCGGGTTTGGCGCGCAGCCGGCGCAGCATCGCCTCGGACCCTTCGACGCCGTGCACCGCGAGACCGCGTGCCCGCAGCGGCAGGGCGACTCGGCCGGTACCGACGCCGAGTTCGAGGACCGGCCCGCGACCGGCGAGGGCGGCGAGCGCGTCGACGGTCGCCCCGGTGATCCCCGGTTTGCCGAACCAGCGGTCGTAGTCGTCGGGGATGTCGGCGGCGTAGCCGGGGCTCGGCCGCGCGGGGTCGGGGGGCATGGGGCTCCTAGCCGAAGGGGTGGGGGTGCCCGGGGCCTGTGCCGGACGGCAGCGCGCTGGTTCCGGGGGCCAGCACGCGGACCACCCTGACCCCGGCGTCACGGGCGGTCGCCGAGGTGCTGTCGACCAGGGCGACGTCCTGGCCGGTGTGGGCGGCGAGCACATCGAGCGGGTCCGGTGTCCCGCCGTGCGCGGGCGGAGCCACGGCGGACAACGGGCCCACGTTCCACAGCCCCAGGCTGTCCTGGCGGTGGAAGGCCCACAGCGCGTGCTGGACGGCGGTCGCCGGCGGTGTCGTCCCGTGCCAGCGTGCCCAGGTCGCGCGGGCCACGGGGGTCCGTATGCTCCAACGGACCATCAGCGCCTCGTAGGCCGCTTTCTCGGCGAGCGACGCGACGGTGTCCGCCGGTCCGCAGCGTGCCCCGAACGCCTGGCCGGTGCCGTCCGGCCGGTGCAGGCACACCACGACGCAGGCCGTGGCGGGCGGAGCGGGGAGAGCGAAGGCCGTCGTGGTCAGTGCCCGGTCCTGGAGGTGGGCGGTGAGTGCCGGCGGGGGGTCGAACGGTATCCGGTGCGGTGGCCGGTCCGTGAGCCGGTACCAGCTGCGCCGCACGAGGTCCCGTTCGAGTACCTCCCATGCCGCGTGGCGTATCGCGGCCCGCCGGTCGGGGTGGGCCGCGATACCGGTGGAGCCGGCCGTCCGGGCCGCGTCGCAGCCGGCCGGGGGCCGGTGCTGGAGGAAGGCCGCGCCCGCCGGGACGCACACCTGCGCGCCGTCCGCGGTCCGGCCGCGCACCCACAGCCGACGGGTGTCCGCGCCCGGGTACGGTTCGAGGACGGGTATCCCCTTGCGGCGCAGTTCCGCAACGCTGCCCACCAGTTCGGCGGCGGCCTCGGCCGCGCGCCCGGCCATCACGTTGCCGAGCCGCTCCAGCAGCTCACCTCGCGCGCTGACGGCGACCTGGTCGCGCTCGTGGCCCGCGGCGCTGCCGACGAGGACCGGCGCTCCTCCTGCGGCGCTGGTGCCGTCGAACGCGGCGGAGCGGGCCGCCACCCGTGCGAACAGCAGGTCGGGCCGGCGCGGGTAGGGCGCGAACACCTGGGGGGTCCAGGGCGTCACCTGTCCGCTCCGATGAGCGCGCCGCACTCGGCGAGCAGCCGTTTCCCGTCGTCCGTGAGCTGGTCGGCGTGCGCGTTCAGGGTGTCCACGGCCTGGTGGGCTCCGCGCAGGAGCGTTGCGCGCCGGGAGTCGACGGCTGGGTCAGCGCCGGTGTGCCGCAGGTAGAACTCCACGCTGCGGGCCAGCACCACCGTCTGCTGGAACAGGCCGGTGAGCGGGCGGGGGTCGGCCCGCAACGGGGTCTCGACGAGCAACTCGCCGGCGCGGCCGGTGCCGTCGGCGTCCTGTGCCTGGTCGCCCGGCTCCAGGAACGGGGTTGTCAGGGCGGCGGCGTTGCACCGGGTGTGGGTGCCCTCGTGTACCAGTGCCTCGGCGAACCGCACGTGGCCGGGCAGTCCGGCGGCGCTGTCCGTCAGCCGGGCCCGGTGGATCAGGACGGCGCCGTGGACGGTGAAGTCGGTGAACCCGTTGATCGCCTCGCCGTCGAGCAGCGCGATCTCGGTGACCGTCTCCCGTACCTCGGCGGCGGCTTCCGGCCAGACGCGGGTGAGCAGGCCGAGTGCCCGCGCCAGCGAGGCGCGCTCGCGTTCGTCCCACACGGTGAGGACGGCGGTGACCGGCTGTCCGTCGGCGCCCTGCCGCGCCGGGATGGCGCGTAGCGCCCGGGTCACGCTCCGGTCCAGATGGTCCTGCGGGTCGGCAGGGCCGAAGGCGGCAGGCGGCACCCGCTCCAGCCGCGCGGCCAGACGGCTGTGCTGCTCCGGCCTCAACGGGCCCAATCGCAGCGCGTGTTGAGCGAGGTGGGCGACCTCGGCCGCCGCCGGATGGCGCAACGCTTCCGGCGCCGGCGGCGTCAGCTCCGCCCGTTCCAGTACGCGGCGCAGGCGCCGCAGCACCTGGGTCCGCTCGTGGACGGCCTCCTGGGCATCCGGTTCGACGCGCATGCACCCTCTTCCAGGTCCTCGGCAGCGATGTGCGGCGGGCCCGGGAAGGCCCGCCGCGGAGACGCGATGTGCGGACGTACCGTCAGGACTCGTCGCCCGAGGGAATGTCGACCAACAGCGCAAGCTCGGGCAGGTCTTCGTCCGTGAGCTGCTCGATTTCCTCGTTCATGGAGGATTCCTTTCACCTCACCGGCCCTACCGTGCTCGGTCGGGTTCACCGGCCGGATCATCATCAGGGGCGAAACCGGCAATGCCAACAGCCGAGGGGGAAATGCGGCGGATATCAGGACACCGGCGCACCGTCCCGAACGCGCTCGTCGGCGCCGTCGCGGATCGTGTCGAGCGGCCGGTCCACCGGCGGCCCCGGACGGGCCCCGCTCCGGCCGCAGATTCCGCCTGTGCAGGGGCAAAGAGGACGCGGGAGAGGGGCAAGCGCGTCCGGCATCAGCCGCACGAGGCGCCCAGCGGCGGACCGGTCCCGGCCATGAAGCCAGTTCTGACGCAGGCTGAAGATGGCTGATTGCGACGGCCTTTCGCCCGGGAATTATGCCGGGTAGTTTGAGGCGGCGCCCCCTCGCACCGCACCGGCACCATTCCGCCTGCGCGCGCAGGGAATTGCATATGCCTTCGGAAAGAGAATTTCCGGAGGCTCGGGAGGAGCGGCGGGGCAACAGCGCGTGCGGACAGAGAGGAAACGCATGGCGGACGACTGGACGGTCGAGGTCGACAGCCGTCGCTGCATCGGTTCGGGCGTGTGCGCGAGCACCGCTCCCGGCCGGTTCGCACTCGGCAGCACCGGCAGATCACAACCGACCGCGACCAGCGTCGCTCCCGAAGAGCGCGTGCTGGACGCCGCGTTCACCTGCCCGGTGGAGGCCATCTCGGTCATCGACCGGAGTACGGGGCAGAGCCTCTTCCCCGAGGAGCGGAGGATGCCGTGAACCCGGCGCGTGCGATGTCGGACGACACCGCCCGTCACCAGGTCAATCACGCCCAGGTCGAGCGGGGTCGGCAGGCCCGCGAGCACTTCGAGGACTCCAGCCCCGTCGCTTCGGCGGTGAAGAATATCGACCGGTCGGTGGAGTTCCTGGACCTGGTCACCGCCTGCCACGCGTTCGTCGCCGCGGCCGGCCGGGCCGTCCCCGGGATGCGCGACCGGCAGCTCGGCGACGACGAACCCGCCGAGCTCCAGGCATACGAGGTCTCGGTCATCCGCGGCAAGCTCACCGAGATCCGCCGGTTCATCACCGGGACCGTCGCCCCCCACGCCGTGCTGCAACCCAAAAGCCGGTGGGTCAAGCACCTGAACACCCAGCTCAGCGACGAATGGGCCCTGATCGAGCCCCTGCTGCCGGTCCCGGCATGGGAGACCCCGGCCGGCGGCCGTCCGGAGAAGCACCCGCGCCGGGAGATCGTGGACGCGATCCGCTACGTGGTGGACACTGGCTGCAAGTGGCGGGTCCTGCCCAAGGACTTCCCGCCCTGGCGCACGTGTTACGGCTTCATGGCCCGCTGGGCCGCCGCCGGCGTCATCGGCCAGATCCGTGACCAGCTCCGCAAACGCATCCGCCGCGAGACGGGCCGGGCGCCCGGGGCGGTGGCCACCGTCATCGACTCACAGTCGATCAAAGCCGCCGAGACCGTCGGTAACGACTCCCGCGGCTACGACGCCGGGAAGAAAATCAACGGCCGCAAACGGCACCTGGTCGTGGACACCAAAGGCCTGCCGCTGTTCGTCATGGTCACCCCCGCCGACATGACCGACCGCAACGAGGCCAAAGAGGCGCTGTTCCGGCTGCGGCTGATGCATCCCGAAATCACCATCGTCTGGGCCGCGATCACCCTCAAGACCAGGCGCATCACCCGCCGAAACTCCCGCAGAAGCGGACAGCCGGCCTCCCGCGAATCCCAACGGGACTGATCATCTTCATCACGGTGCCCACCGTGTTGATCATCACCTCCCGGGGTCGGGTACGAACTGCGGTCCTGTTTGCTGCCGGTGCGGCGAAGGATCTCCGTTCAGACGCCTGTTGTGAGGGCCCTCTGGACAGGGGACCGACCGTGTGCGGCAGGGTGGGAACGGTGCTTGGCAGTGATGACAGGGGGCTGGACATGGCTGAAGTGACGCGCTTTTGGACGGGTGAGCGGGTGCGCTTGCGGGGCGTGGAGCCTGAGGACTGGGAGCAGTTGGCCGCGTTCGAGCTGGAAGCGGAGACGCAGCGAAACGGCGAGCGGCTGATGCTGCCGATCTCCGCTGCCGCGGCCCGCAAGCGCATTCAGGACCAGAGCGAGAAGGGGCCGAGCCGCACGGAGGACGAGTACTTCCTGATCATCGAGGCGCTGGACAGCGGCGACCTGGTGGGCGCCATCGTACTGAACGACTGTGACCGGCTGAACGGCAACTTCCACTACGGCATCCACCTGGGTGCCGCATACCAGCGACGGGGCTACGCGTCAGAAGCCATGCGGCTGGTCCTGTCATTCATGTTCGGAGAACGGCGGTATCACCGCTGTTACGCCGAGGTCTACGCGGGCAACGCGGGGTCGTTGGCCCTCCAGCACAAGCTCGGTTTCACTGCAGAGGGCGTACAGCGTGAGCACGTGTTCCAGGCGGGCGGATATCGGGACATCCACCGCTTCGGTCTCCTCGCGAGCGAGTTCGAGAAGCATGAGAAAGCTGCAGGCCGCGATCCGTACTTCGTCACCGCCTAAGACCGTCAGCGGGACCGCCGACCTCCCACGAGCCCAGCGATGCTGATCGCCTTCAACACGGTGTCCGCCGTGTTGACCATCACCTCGCCGGATTCCTGGCTCCAGTTCCCACTCTGCCACCGCCGACATCGGGCTGTCCCGGAGTCACTGCCCCTCGCGGCGAGCGAGATGGGTTGAATCACCACCATTCAATTCAGCGGGTTGGAAGCAACCCCAGCCCGGTTCGAAAACAGGCACTACCGGTGTGTGTACGGCTGCCAGGACACGACCGGCGGGTCGTCCCCGGGCCCGCGCGGCGCAACTCACGTTTCCCGCGCCCGCCGATCGGCCTCCCCACCTCCGGGGGCGGAGGTGGGTGGGGATTGTGTTCGACCGTACGGCGGAGTTACGGTGCTCGCAGGTCATGAGCGTCAGCAGTGGGAACCCGGCCGGGCCGTATGGCAACGGCTCCCCACCGTACGGCTTGTGAGGGATCGTCAGGGGCGCGTGTCCGGCAGGCGCGCGCCGAGAGGACGGGGAGGCGGAGCGGTGCGGGAAACCAGTGCGCGCTCGGTCGCCACGTACTCCCGGCGGCACATCGACCTCCAACGCGTCGCCGGCGCCATGTGTCCGGGCGCACCCGGGGCCATGGCGGGCCCGTATGCCGCCTCCCTGCCCCGCACGGTCGGCTAGCTCCACTCGACCCCGGCCCGCCGCCACCACGGTGAGGACCGGCCAGGAACACGCCCCCGTGCTGTCCGCCGCCCGCAGCGGCCACTGATCCGCCGATCCGTACCGGCACGCCGACACCGAGAGCGCTGTCGCACGCGCAGCACCGACACCTGCCCCGGTACCGCGCCCGGCCACAGCCCGGAACCCACGAGCACCCCGCACCTCCACCCCGGATGACACACGCCCGGCCCAAGGAGCCGAAATGACCGCACAAGCCGAAGAGACCGACCGCGCGAGCTTCGCCCGGGAGTGGGAGGAGTGGCACACCGCACACGAGCGGGTGCTCGCCGACCCGCACGGCTTCCTCGCCATCACCAGCCTGCGCTGGCTGGACGCGACCCCGACCCGCTTCCCGGACGCGCCCGGCGCCTGGTCGAGCACCCATGACGGCGTGGTGGTGGAACTGGACGACGGCGAGGAACTGACCCTCGACGGCCA
>NZ_JBFBIV010000104.1:0-24942 GCF_040702025.1 Streptomyces sp. NPDC088194
ACCCCGCCGCACCCAACGCCGCACGAATCACCCGCTGCTGCGCCGGACCATTCGGCGCCGTCAACCCATTACTCGCCCCATCCTGATTCACCGCGATCCCACGAATCACACCCAGAACGGGGTGGCCGCTCCGCCGAGCATCGGAAAGCCGCTCCACGACCAGCATTCCCGCGCCCTCACCCCACACCGTGCCGTCCGCCGCGTCGGAGAAGGACTTCGCCCGGGCATCACGCGCGAGGCCGCGCTGGCGGCTGAACTCCACGAACGCTTCGGGGGTCGCCATCACCGCGACACCGCCGACCAGCGCGAGCGAGCACTCGCCCGAACGCAGCGCCTGCACCGCCCAGTGGAGTGCCACCAGTGAGGAGGAGCACGCCGTGTCCACCGTCACCGCCGGCCCCTCCAGGCCGAACACGTAGGAAATCCGACCGGAGGCAATCGCGCCGGTGCCGCTGTTCGCGGCGTAGTCGTGGTACATCATCCCGGCGAACACGCCCGTCGCGCTTCCCCGCAACGACGCCGGGTCGATCCCCGCCCGCTCCAGCGCCTCCCACGACACCTCCAGCAACAACCGCTGCTGCGGGTCCATTATCAACGCCTCATTCGGACTGATCCCGAAGAACGCCGGATCGAACTCCCCCGCATCGTGCAGGAATCCACCCTCACGGACATAACTCGTGTTCGGCCGCTCACCTGTCGCGTCGTACAACTCCTCGGTATTCCAGCCTCGGTTGGCGGGAAATTCCGAGATCGCGTCCACGCCGTCCGCCACCAGCCGCCACAGATCCTCCGGCGAGGAGACCCCACCCGGATAGCGGCACGCCATCCCGACGATCACGATCGGGTCGTCGTCGGTGGCCGGGGCAGCGGCGGCGGTGGGCGCGGCGGTGTCGGCGGAGTGGTGGCCGGCGAGTTCCTCGCACAGGTAGCGGGCCAGGACGGTGGCGGTGGGGTAGTCGAAGACGAGGGTGGCCGGCAGGCGCAGACCGGTGTCGGTGCCGAGGCCGTTGCGGAGTTCGACCGCGGCCAGCGAGTCGAAGCCGAGGTCGCGGAAGGCGCGGTCGGGCTCGACGGCGCCGGTGGAGCCGAAACCGAGGACGAGCGCGACGCGTTGGAGGACGACGTCGAGCAAGGCGGCGGGCCAGTCTGCTGCCGGGAGGGCGGCCAACTGCCGGCGCAGCGCGGCGGCGGCGTCTTGGCCGCCGTCGGCACGGCGTCGCCGAGCCGGCGGGACCAGACCGCGCAGGACCGCCGGAACGTCGTCCGCCTGGCGCCGCATCGCGGCCAGGTCGAACCGGACCGGGACCAGGGCGGGCCGGTCGGTGGCGACGGCGGCGTCGAAGAGGGCGAGGCCGTGGTCGGCGGTGAGCGGCAGGACGCCGCCTCGTGACATGCGGGACCGTTGGCCGGCGTCGAGAGCGGCCGCCATCCCGGCGGGGCCGGCGGCGGACGCGTCGGCCCAGGGGCCCCAGGCGAGGGAGTGCGCCGGCAGGCCCTGGGCGTGGCGGTGCTCGGCGAGGGCGTCGAGGAAGGCGTTGGCGGCGGCGTAGTTGGCCTGACCGGGGGCGCCGAGGACGCCGGCTCCGGAGGAGAACATGACGAACGCGGTGAGGCCGAGTCCGGCGGTGAGCTCATGCAGGTGGAGCGCGGCGTCCGCCTTGGGGCGCAGCACGGCGTCGATCCGGTCGGGGGTGAGTTCGGTGACGACGCCGTCGTCGAGCACACCGGCCACGTGGACGACCGCGGTGGGCGCCGTCCGGCGCAGTTGCTCGGCGAGTGCCTGGCGGTCGGCCGCGTCACACGCCACGAGGTCCACATCGGCACCCATGGCGGCGAGTTCGTCGCGCAGCGCGTCGGCGCCGGGCGCGGCGGGGCCGCGGCGGCTGGTGAGCAGCAGGCGGCGCACGCCGTACCGGTGCACGAGGTGGCGGGCGAGCAGCCCGCCGAGGGAACCGGTCGCCCCGGTGATCAGGACGGTGCTGTCGGGTCCGAACGCGGGCGCGGTGCCGGTCGGTTGGGCGCCCGTCGGTTCAGCGCCCGTCGGTTCGGTGCCGGTCGATCCGGTGCCGGTCGGTTCGGAAGGGGCGGGGGCCTGCGGAAGCCGGGTGAGGCGCGGTACGTGGACGAGGCCGTCACGCATCGCGACCTGCGGTTCGCCGCTGGCGAGGGCGACGGCGAGCCCTTCGTCGTCGGGTTCGCCGGCCAGGTCGACGAGAACGATGCGGTCGGGGTGCTCGGACTGTGCGGCCCGGACCAGGCCCCACACCGCGGCGCCGGCGAGGTCCGTGACCCCCTCCCCGCGAGGTCCGGCCGCACCGCGGGTCACGACGGCCAACCGGCCCGCGCCGCCGACCCGTTCGGCACTGATCCCTTCAGTGCCGATCCCTTCGGTGCCGTCCTCCTCCCGCGCCACGTCCTGGGCAGCGGCTCCCGCCCCCTCCACGTCCACGTCCACGTCCACGTCCACGTCCTGCGTGGAGTGCTGTGCGCCGAGCAGCGTCCTGAGCGCCTTCAGTACGGCGTGGGTGGCCCGTCGTACCGCGTCGGCGTCGTCACCGGGGACGCTGTGCAGTACCTGGACATCCGATGGCAGAACGGTCGGAGCGGTCGCGGCGCCCGGGGCCGCCTGCGGGGTCCACTCCAGCCGGAACAGCGCGCCGTCGCCCGCCGAGCGGGCCGCCGCGATGGCGTCGCGGGACGGCGGGCGGACGGTGAGCTGCTGGACGGACGCCACCGGTCGGCCGGCGGTGTCGGCCGCTTCCAGGGAGACGGAGTCGGGTCCGGTGCGCCGCAGCCGGACCCGCAGACCGGACGCGCCGGAAGCGTGCAGCACGACTCCGTTCCATGAGAAGGGCACCGCGGCCTGGCCGTCGGCCGCGCCGGTGAAGGCGATCGCGTGCAGGGCGGCGTCGAGGGCGGCGGGGTGCAGCCCGAGGCGCTCGGCGTCGGCGTGGGCCTGCTGCGGGAGGGTGACCTCCGCGAGCACGGCGCCGTCGTGGCGCCAGGCCGAGGTGAGGCCCTGGAAGACGGGGCCGTACTCCAGCCCGGCGCCCGCGAGGTCCTGGTAGATGTCGTCGAGCGCAAGCTCCTCGGCACCGGATGGCGGCCACTGCGGCAGGTCCTCGGGGTCGGCGGCCGGCGCGGCGATGGAGAGCGTTCCGGTGGCGTGGCGGTGCCAGGGCGCGTCCGGCGCGGCCTCCTCCGCCCGGGAGTGGACGCCCAACGGCCGTACGCCCGTGGTGTCCGGCGCGCCGACGGTGACCTGAATCTGCACGCCGCCCTGCTCCGGCAGCACCAGCGGCGCTTCGATGACGAGTTCGTCGAGCGTTCCGCAGCCGACCTGTTCGCCTGCGCGCAGGGCGAGTTCGACGAAGCCGGTGCCGGGGAAGAGGATCGCGCCGCCGATCCGGTGGTCGGCGAGCCACGGGTGGGTGGCAAGGGACAGCCGGCCGGTGAGCAGGGTGCCCTCAGAGTCGGCCAGCGTCACGGACGCGCCGAGCAGCGCGTGGTCGGCCGAGCTGAGCCCGGCGGCGGCGACGTCGCCCGCGGTGCGCCGCGGGGCCACCCAGTAGTGCCGGCGCTGGAAGGCATACGTGGGCAGGTCCGCGACCTGGCGCGGCGCGGGGCCGGTGAAGGTCTCGCGCCAGTCCACGGCCACGCCCGAGGTCCACAACCGGCCCACCCCGGTGAGGACTTCCGCCGCCTCGGGGCGATCACGGCGTACCAGCGGCACGATGACCGCCGAACTGGCCGCGCTGGTGGCTGTGTTGGTGGCTGCGCTGTCCTCTTCGGCGCCGGCTTCGAGGCAGGGGGTGAGCATCCCGGACAACACGGCATCCGGCCCGATCTCGACCCAGCGCGACACCCCCTCACCCGCCAACCAGCTGACGCCCTCGGAGAACCGCACCGCCTCCCGCACATGCCGCACCCAATAGCCGGGATCGCGCAACTCCTCCGCCGCCGCGAGGCCACCCGTCACGTTCGACACCACCGGAATCGTCGGCGCCGCAAACGACACCCCGTCCAGTACCTCGCCGAACTCCGCCAACATCGGCTCCATCAACGCCGAATGGAACGCGTGACTCACCCGCAGCCGACTCGTACGGCACCCCCGCCCAGCGAACACCTCCGCCAGCGCAAGCACCGCCTCCTCGACCCCGGACACCACCACCGACGACGGACCATTCACCGCAGCAACCGACACACCCTCCGGCAACACCTCCCGTATCGCCGCCTCCGATGCCCCGATCGCCACCATCGCGCCGCCCGCGGGCAGTGCCTGCATCAACCGGCCCCGCGCCGCCACCACCCGCGCCGCGTCCTCGACCGACCACACCCCCGCCACACACGCAGCCGCCACCTCACCGATCGAATGACCCACCACGAACTCCGGCCGCACCCCCCACGACTCCACCAACCGGAACAACGCCACCTCGAACGCGAACAACCCCGCCTGAGCCACAACCGTCTCGTTCACCCCGGCCGCATCCGACCCCCACAACACCTCCCGCAACGAAAACCCGAGATGACGGTCCAACTCCGCCACCGCCTCATCGAACGCCGCCGCGAACACCGGAAACGCCCCACACAACTCCCGCCCCATCCCCAACCGCTGCGCACCCTGCCCCGTGAACACGAACGCGGTCAGGCCGTCGCCGACGACGCCTCGCACGATGCCGGGGGTGCTCCGGCCCTCCGCGAGGGCGGCGAGCGCGGTCCGTGCGGTGGCGCCGTCGGGGGCCACGACGACCGCCCGGTGTTCGAGCGCGGCGCGGCCGGTGGCCAGGGTGTGCGCGGTGCCGAGCGGGTCCGCGGTGCCGACGTGGGCGGCGAGCCGGGCGGCCTGTGCGGCCAGCGCGTCGGCGCCGCGGGCGGAGACGGTGAAGGCGAGCGGCAGCCCGGCCGGGCGGTCCAGGGCCGTGGCCGTGGCCGCGGCTGCGGCTGCGGCTGTGGAGGGGGCCGGGGCCGCGGACTCCTCGGCGTGCTCGTCGTCCTGCTCCGGCGCCTGTTCCAGGATGACGTGCGCGTTGGTGCCGCTCAGGCCGAACGCGGAGACGCCGGCGCGGCGCGGGTGCCCGGTCGAGGGCCACGCGACGGGCTCGGTGAGCAGCCTGACGTTGCCGGCGGTCCAGTCGACGTGGTGTGAGGGCTCGGTGACGTGCAGGGTCCTGGGCATGGTGCCGTGCCGCATGGCCATGACGGCCTTGATGATGCCGCCGACGCCGGCGGCGGCCTGGGCGTGCCCGATGTTCGACTTGAGGGAGCCGAGCCACAGCGGCCGGTCCTGGGGGCGCCCGCGGCCGTAGGTGGCCAGCAGGGCCTGGGCCTCGATCGGGTCGCCGAGGGTGGTGCCGGTGCCGTGCGCCTCCACGAGGTCGATGTCGGCGGTGGTGAGTTCGGCGGCCTCCAGGGCCTGCCGGATCACCCGCTGCTGGGAGGGGCCGTTGGGCGCCGACATGCCGTTGCTGGCGCCGTCCTGGTTGACCGCGGAGCCGCGGATCAGGCCGAGTACGGGGTGGCCGTTGCGGCGGGCGTCGCTGAGCCGTTCCAGCAGCAGGATGCCGGCGCCCTCGGCCCATCCGGTGCCGTCGGCGCTGTCGGAGAAGGACTTGCAGCGGCCGTCGGCGGCGAGGCCGCCCTGCTTGCTGAAGGCGACGAACGGGCCGGGGGTGGACATGATCATCACGCCGCCGGCGAGGGCGAGGGTGCACTCGCGCTGCCGCAGCGCCTTGGCGGCCAGGTGCACGGCGACGAGGGAGGAGGAGCAGGCGGTGTCGACGGTCAGGGCGGGGCCTTCGAGGCCCAGCGTGTAGGAGATGCGGCCGGAGATGACGGCGGCCACGGCGGCGGTGCCGAGGTACGCCTCGGCGACCTCGGGGGCGGCGTCGAGCAGGTCGCCGTAGTCCTGGAAGCCGGAGCCGACGAAGACGCCGACGGGCGCGCCGCGCAGCGCGTCGGGGGCGATGCCGGCGCGCTCCAGGGTCTCCCAGGAGATCTCCAGCATGAGCCGCTGCTGCGGGTCCATGGCCAGCGCCTCGCGGGGGGCGATGCCGAACAGGCCGGGGTCGAAGTCGCCGGCGCCGTCGACGAATCCGCCCTCGTGCACGTAGCTGGTGCCGGCGTCGCCGTCACCGCCGAGGCGCGCCAGGTCCCAGCCGCGGTCGGTGGGGAACGGTGCGATGCCGTCGCCGTCGCCGGCCACCAGCCGCCACAGGTCCTCGGGTGAGGAGACGCTTCCGGGGAAGCGGCAGCCCATGGCGACGATCGCGATCGGCTCGTGGTCGGCCGCCTCCGCGTGGCGCAGCCGCTGCCGGGTCTGGGCGAGGTCGGCGGTGACACGTTTGAGGTAGTCCAGCAGCTTGGCGTCGTCAGCCATCCCTGTTTCACAACACCTTTCGGTCCCGGTGGGGACTGGATTCCGGCTCCGGTCGGGGCGCTTGCGCGGTCGGTCAGGACAGCCCCAGCTCCTGGTCGATGAAGGCGAGGACGTCGTCGGCGGACGCCTCGTCGAGGCGCGCGCCGACGTCCGGCGTGCCGGGCGCGGCCGGGTCGGTGCCGGTGTCCGTGCCGGGCGGGTCGCCGGCCAGCCGGGCCGTCAGCGCGCGCAGCCGGGCGGCGATGCCGTGCTCCTCGACTTCCTGCGGGGTGAGTTCGGCGGCTGCCTGCTCCAGGCGTTCGACCTCGGCGAGGACGGCGGTGGCGCGGGCCTGCTCGTCCAGGCCGAGTCGGGCGAGGAGGTGGTCGGCGAGGGCGGTGGGGGTGGCGTGGTCGAAGACCACGGTGGCCGCGAGCGGGACGCCGCCGGCCGTGGCGAGGCGGGTGCGCAGGTCGGTGGCGGCGACCGAGTCGAATCCGAGGTCGGTGAAGGGCCGGGCGGTGTCGAGTTCGCCCGGGTCGTCGTAGTGGAGCAGGGCCGCGACGTGGTTGCGGACCAGGTCGACCACGGTGTGCCTGCGGCGGGCGGGCGACATCGTGGCGAGCTTGTCCCGCAGGGCCGCGCCGGCGGCAGGGTCCTGCGCGGGTGCCGCGGTGAGGGCGCCGCGGGTCTCCGGCAGGCCGTCGAGCAGCGGCCGGGGTCGGGCCATGGTGTAGACGGGGGCGAAGCGGGCCCAGTCGATGTCGGCGACCACGAGGTGGTGCTCGTCGTGGTCCAGGGCGGTCCGCAGCGCGCCGACGGCGAGATGGGGCGGCATGGGGGGTGCGCCGAGGCGCCGCATGGTGGCGGCGAGTTCGGCGTCGACCATGCCGCCGTCCCACGAGCCCCAGGCGATCGAGGTGGCGGTCCGGCCCTGGGCGCGGCGGCGGTGGGCGAGGGCGTCGAGGAACGCGTTGGCGGCGGCGTAGCCGGCCTGGCCGGTGCTGCCCCAGACGGCGGCGCCGGAGGAGAACAGGACGAACGTCGCCGGCTCGCGGTCGGCGAGCAGTTCGTCGAGCAGGGCGGCGCCGACCACCTTGGCATGGGCGGCCTGGTTCACCTCCTCGACGGTCAACTCCGTGACGGACGCGAGTCGTTGGAGTTCCCCGGCGGCGTGCACGACGTGCAGGGGCGCGTCGGCGGGCAGGGAGTCCAGCAGCGCGGCGAGGGAGGCGCGGTCGGCGACGTCGCAGGCGACGACGGTGGTGCGGGTGCCGCGGGCGGCGAGTTCCGCGCGCAGGTCGTCGGCGCCCTCGGCTGCCGGGCCGCGGCGGCTGGTGAGCACCAGGTGTGCGGCGCCGAGGTCGGCGAGCATCCGGGCGACGTGCGCGCCGAGGCCGCCGGTCCCGCCGGTGATCAGGGTGGTCCCCTCGGGCCGCCAGGTGCGCGGCGCGGTGGCGCCGTCCCGTGGCGCGCGCAGCATGCGGCGGGCCAGGAGGGCGCCGGGGCGTACGGCGAGCTGGTCCTCGCCACCGTCTGCGGCGAGGATGGCGCACAGGGTGCGGGCGGCGGCCGCGTCGACGGTCTCCGGCAGGTCCACCAGGCCGCCCCAGGCGTCGGGGCGGTCCAGGGAGAGGCCGATGCCGAGGCCCCACAGCAGCGCCTGGTAGGGGTCGGCGGGTTCGGTGGCGGTGGCCGCGACGGCCTGCCGGGTGACGCACCACAGGCGGGCGTCGGGCGCGGCGTCCGCGAGTGCCTGGGCGAGCAGGAGCGTTTCCGCGCAGCCGCGGGTGAGGGCGGGGTGGCGCGGATGCCCGGTGGTGTCGAAGGCGAGCAGGGAGACGACGGTGCCGAGCGGGCCGTCGGCGGCCTGCTCGGTCAGCCGTACGGCCAGGCCGGCGCGGTCGTCGTCGGCGTCGACGCGGATCAGGGCGAGGCGGTCGGCGCCGTGCGCGGTGAGGGCGTCCAGGACGGTGCGGACGGCTTCGTCGTCGTCGAGTCCGGCGGGGACGGCGACCGTCCAGGTTCCCTGCGGGCCGGTGGGAGCGGGGGTGGTGACGGGCCGCCAGCCGACCTGGTAGCGCCACGTGTCGGTGGTCGCGCGCTCGCGCCGGCCGCGGCGCCACTCGGTCATCGCCGGCACCACCTGGCCGAGGGCGTCGACGCCGACCTTCAGGTGCGCGGCGAGTTCGGGCAGGCCGGTGCGTTCGAGGCTGTCCCACAGCGCGCTGTCGGTGGGGTCGCCGCCGGTCGCGCCGGGTGCCGTGCCCCCGTCGGCGTCCTGCCACCAGTACCACTTGCGCTGGAAGGCGTACGTGGGCAGGTCGTCCACCGCGCGGGCGTCGCGGCCGGCGTAGAAGGCGGACCAGTCGACGGGCACGCCTCGGACGTGGAGGAGCGCGAGGGCGCTGACCGCCTCCCGTTCCTCGCCGCGGTCGCGGCGCTGGAGCGGTACGCAGGCGTGGTCGCCGTCGTCGGGCAGGCAGTCGGGGACGACCGGGGTGAGCGCGGCGTCGGGGCCGACTTCGAGGAAGGTGGTGACGCCCTTCTGCCCGAGGTGGCGGACGCCGTCGAGGAAGCGGACCGGTTCGTGTACGTGCCGCACCCAGTAGTCGGGGCTGCACAGGTCCTCGGCCGTCGCGAGGGCGCCCGTCACGTTCGACACGACCGGAATCGTCGGCGTCGCGAACGACACTCCGTCCAGCACCTCCCCGAACTCCGCCAACATCGGCTCCATCAGGGCGGAATGGAACGCGTGGCTCACCCGCAGGCGGCTCGTCCGACGGCCCCGCCCCGCGAACACCTCCGCCACTTCGGCCACGGCGTCCTCGACCCCGGACACCACCACCGACGACGGACCGTTCACCGCAGCGATGGACACGCCTTGCGGCAGTTCCGCGCACACCTCGGCCTCGGAGGCCCCGATCGCCACCATCGCCCCGCCCGCCGGCAACGCCTGCATCAACCGCCCCCGCGCCGCCACCACCCGCGCCGCGTCCTCGACCGACCACACCCCGGCCACACACGCAGCCGCCACCTCACCGATCGAGTGACCCACCACGAAGTCCGGCCGTACTCCCCATGATTCGACCAACCGGAACAACGCCACCTCGAACGCGAACAACCCCGCCTGGGCAATGACGGTGTCGTTCACCCGGGCCGCGTCCGAGCCCCACAACACCTCCCGCAACGAAAACCCGAGATGGCGGTCCAACTCCGCCACCGCCTCGTCGAAGGCCGCCGCGAACACCGGAAACGCCCCACACAACTCCCGCCCCATCCCCAACCGCTGCGCACCCTGCCCCGTGAACACCAACGCGGTCAGGCCCTCCGCCACCGCACCCTGGAAGACGTCCGCCCGCACCTCGCCGGTCGCCAACGCCTCCAGGCCGCGCAGGTATTCGGCGCGGTCCTGCGCGACGACCACCGCGCGGTGGCGTAGCGCGGAGCGGGTGGTGGCAAGGGAGTAGCCGAGGTCCATGACGCTGTGGCTGCCGGTGGCGGCGTGGTCGAGCAGCCGGCGGGCCTGGGCGGACAGTGCCGTGCCGCTGTGTGCGGAGAGGGGCAGCGGCACGGCGGGGGCGGACGGTTTCGGGTGCGTGCGGCCGCGCTGGTTGGGGGCCCAGATCTCGTCCATGCTGCGGCCGACGACCGGGATGACGACGGAGGAGGCGAGTTCCTCGACCTGCGAGCGCAGGCGCTGTGCCTGGGTGCGCAGGACGTCCGGGAGCGTGCCCTGCTGGTCGGCCTCGGCCGGGTCGTCGTCGGGGGCCTCCTCGATGATGACGTGCGCGTTGGTGCCGCTCAGGCCGAACGCGGAGACCCCCGCGCGGCGCGGGTGGTCCGCTCGGGTCCAGGGGCGGGCCTCGGTGAGGAGGCGGATGTGGCCGGAGGTCCAGTCGACCTCCGACACGGGTTCCTTGATGTTCAAGGAGCGCGGCAGGGTGTCGTGACGCATCGCCTGGACCATCTTGATGATCCCGGAGACCCCGGCCGCGGCCTGGGCGTGCCCGATGTTGGACTTGATCGAGCCGAGCCACAGCGGCCGGCCGGGGTCGCGCTGCTGCCCGTAGGTGGCCAGCAGGGCCTGGAGTTCGATGGGGTCGCCCAGCCGCGTGCCGGTGCCGTGCCCCTCGACGGCGTCGACGTCCTGCGGGGACAGTTGCGCGTTGGCGAGCGCCTGGAGGATGACCCGCTGCTGGGAGGGGCCGTTGGGCGCCGACATGCCGTTGCTGGCGCCGTCCTGGTTGACCGCGGAGCCGCGGACCAGGGCGAGGACGGGGTGGCCGTTGCGGCGGGCGTCGGTGAGCCGTTCCAGCAGCAGCAGCCCGACTCCCTCGCCCCAGCCGGTGCCGTCGGCGTCGGAGGAGAAGGACTTGCAGCGGCCGTCGGGGGCGAGCCCGCGCTCCTGGCTGAAGCCGACGAAGGACGTCGGGGTGGTCATCACCGTGGCGCCGCCGGCCAGGGCCAGCGAGCACTCGCCGGACCTGAGCGCCTGCATGGCCAGGTGCACGGAGACCAGCGACGCGGAGCAGGCGGTGTCGACGGTGATGGCCGGCCCTTCCAGGCCGAGGCAGTACGAGATACGGCCGGACGCGACGCTGGCGAGGCTGCCGACTCCGGCGGCGGCGTAGTCGTGGTAGACGACGCCCGCGAAGACCCCGGTGGGGCTGCCCTTGAGCGAGTCGGGCGGGATGTTCGCCCGCTCCAGGAGCTCCCAGGCGGCCTCCAGCAGCAGCCGCTGCTGCGGGTCGGTCTCCGCGGCCTCGCGGGGGCTGGTCCGGAAGAAGTCGGCGTCGAACTCGCCGGCGTCGTGCAGGAATCCGCCCTCGCGGGCGTAGGTCTTCCCGGGGGTGGCCGGCTCCGGGTCGTACAGCGCCGCCAGGTCCCAGCCGCGGTTGTCGGGGAAGGCGGAGATGCCGTCGCGGCCCTCGGCCACCAGCTCCCACAACTGCTCCGGGGTGTGCACGTCGCCGGGGAACCGGCAGCTCATCGACACGATGGCGATGGGCTCGTGCTCCTTCGCCTCGACCTCGCGAAGATGGCGCCGCACCTGGTGCAGGTCGGCCATCGCGCGCTTGAGGTAGTCGCGGAGCTTCTCCTCGTTCGCCATCGCCATCAACCAATCTCGAGGTCGTCGAGTGCCTGGAACAGCTCTTCGTCCGAGGCCGACTCGTAGGCCCCTTCCGCCTCGGCCGCGACGCCGTCCCGCCGGTCGCGCCACCTGCGCAGCAGGCTCTCCAGCCGGGCCGTGATCCGGGCCGCCTCCGCGTCGTCCGGGGTCGCCTCGGCGAGGGCGTCCTCCAGCCGCCGGAATTCCGCGAACACCGGCTGCCGGGGGCCGGTCCCGCCGTCGAGGGCCGCGCCGAGCCGCTCGGTGACCGCCCGCGAGGTGGGGTGGTCGAAGACCAGGGTGGCGGGCAGCCACACCCCGGCGGCGGCGCTCAGCCGTTTGCGCAGTTCCACGGCGGCGAGGGAGTCGAATCCCATCTCCTGGAAGGCCCGGTCGGGGTCGACGGCCGCGGCCGAGGCGTGGCCGAGGACGGCGGCGACGTGCTCGCGGACGGCGGCCAGCAGGGTCCGGTCGCGTTCCTCGGGGGCCAGTCCGGCGAGCCGGCGGATCAGCGGCGCGTCCTCCTCGGCGCGGGCGCGGCGGACCGGGGCGTGCACCACCGCCCGCAGCACGTGCGGGAGTTCGCCGGCCCGGGCGCGCAGCGCCGCGTGGTCGAGGCGCGCCAGTACGCAGTGCGTCGCGCCGAGAGCCAGCGCCGCGTCGAACTGCGCGAGCCCTTCCTCGGCGGTGAGGGTCGGGAAACCCGGGCGGTCGGGGTGCTCGGCGCCACCGGCGTGGTCCGGGGCGCCGGGCCGGTCCGGGGCGGCGGTGCGCCACGGCCCGTGCGCGAGGCAGACCGCGGGCAGTCCGCGCGCGCGGCGGTGCGCGGCCAGCAACTCGAAGGACGCGTGGGCCATGGCCGCGTCCGTGGTGCCGATCTCCCCGAGGAGGGCGTCGGCCGCCGACACCAGGACGAAGGCGGCGGGAGCGGCGTCGCGGACGGCCTCGTGCAGGTGCCACGCGTCGTCGGCCCGCCGGGCCGCGGCGACCTGGGTCCCGGTCGCGGATTCGGTTCCGATCCCGGATTCCGTCCCGGAGTCGAGGCCGCTCACCGTGGTGGCCCGCGGGCCGTCGGCCGCGATGTGCACCACCGCGGTCAGCGGATGCGCCTCGGGAATCGCGTCCAGCAGCGCCGCCAGCGCCGTACGGTCGGCCAGGTCGCAGGTGGTGACGGTCACCGCCGCGTCCGGCACGGCCGTCTGCGGGTCACCGGGTGCGCGCACCAGCGTCAGGCGCCGAAGGCCGTGCGTGGCGGCGAGGTGGCGGGCGAGCAGCGTGCCCGCGGCCGTGTCCCCTGTGACGAGCACGGTGCCGTCCGGGTCCCAGCCGGCCGGACCCCGCGGGGGGAGGCCGGCGCCGTCCGGGGCGGTGAGCCGCGGCAGCAGCACCTCACCGCCACGGACGGCCGTCTCGGGTTCGCCGCAGGCCAGCGCGGCGGCGAGCGCGCGGTCCGGGTCGGCGGACGGGTCGAGGTCCACCACGACCGGCCGGCCCAGGCCCTCCGCGCGGGCGGCCCGCACCAGTCCCCAGGCGCGGGCGCCTTCGGGGTCGGGCGCCGGGTCCTGCCCGGGTTCCGTGCCGGCGGCCACCGCCCCGCTGGTGGCGACGACGAGCCGCACCGCGGCGAGCCGCGGGTCGTCCGCCCAGCGCCGCAGCAGCGCGGGCAGTTCCGGGTCGGGGGCGGCGGTCGCGCACACGTGGACCACGGTGGCCGGGGCCTGCTCGTCGGCGTCGATGGCCGCGAGCAGCGCGTCGAGGTCGGCGTGGCCCGGCGACACCGGGTCGAACAGCGGCTCGGGGCGGCCGAGGAACGTCCATCCGGCGACCGCCGTCCCGGCGGGAGCGGGCGGGGCCGGCGTCCAGCGCAGGGTGTGGAGCACCGGGTGGTCGGTCCGGTCGGCGGCGGCGAGTTCACCGGGGGTGACCGCGCGGGATGCCACCGAGTCGGCGGTGAGCACGAGCCGGCCGGCGCTGTCGGTGACCACCAGTGCGCGGCCCTCCGGGCCGGGGGTGATCCGTGCCCGCAGCGCGTCGGCGCCCGCGGCGGCGCGCAGCCGGACACCCCGCCACGTACCCGGGACGACCGGTGCCGCGTCGCCCTCCCCGGCCAGCCGTTCGGCGTGGAACACGGCGTCGAGCAGGGCCGGGTGCACGCTGAAGCCTTCCGCCCGCGGCTCGGCGTCCCGCACCGGCTCGACCTCGGCGCACAGGTCGTCGCCGAGCCGCCAGGCGGCCCGCAGGCACTGGAACGCCGGACCGTAGCCGTATCCGGCGGCCAGCAGGCGCTCGTAGGCGTCGCCGAGGGCGAGCGGGACGGCGCCGACGGGCGGCCAGTCCGCCTCCGGGCGCGGCGCGGGCGGCTCCGGAGCCTGCGGTCCCTCGACGACACCGGAGGCGTGCCGGGTCCAGGGGGCGTCCGGGTCGGCGTCGGGACGCGAGTGGACGGAGACGGGGCGGCTGCCGTCGGGCCGCGGGCCGTCCACCACGACGCGCAGCGCGGTGGAGCCGTCGCCGGTGACTGCCAGGGGCAGTTCGACGGTCAGTTCGCGCAGGGTGTCGCAGCCGGCGTGCCCGGCGGCGTGCAGGGCGAGGTCGACCAGAGCGGTGGCGGGCAGGACCGGGGTGCCGAGCAGGTCGTGGTCGGCCAGCCACGGCGCACCCGCGGCGGTGAGCCGGCCGGTGAGCACCAGCGCGCCGGAGTCCGGGACGGTGACCAGCGCGCCCAGCAGCGGGTGCCGGGCCGGCGCCTGACCGACCCGGGCCGGGTCGCCGCCGTGCGAGGCCGACTCCAGCCAGAAGTGCCGGTGCTGGAAGGGGTAGACGGGCAGGTCCACCCGGCGGGCCGCGGTGCCGTCGAAGAACGCCGCCCAGTCCACCGGCACACCGCGGGAGTGCGCCCGCGCGACGGCGGTGACGAGTTCCCGCGCCTCGGGGCGATCGCGGCGCGTCGCGGGGACGAAGGCGACGTCGCGCTCACCGGTGAGGCAGTCGGGCCCCATCGTGGCGAGCACCGCGTCGGGGCCGAGTTCGAGGTGCGTGGACACCCCGCGCTCGTCGAGGTGGCGCACCACGTCGTGGAAGCGCACGGTCTCGCGCACGTGCCGGACCCAGTACTCCGGGTCGCACAGCAGCTCCTCCCCCGCCTGCCGGCCGGTCACCGCGGAGACCACCGGGAGCGCGGGCGGCCGGTAGGACAGCGCGGAGGCCACCGCGCGGAACTCCGCCAGCATCGGTTCCATCAGCGGCGAGTGGAAGGCGTGGCTGACCCGCAGCCGGGTCGTACGGCGGCCGTCCGCGGCGAAGCGGGCGGCGATCTCCTCGGCCGCGCCGGCCGCGCCGGAGATGACGACGGAGGTCGGGCCGTTGACCGCGGCGAGGCTCACCCGGTCGGAGAGCAGCGGCAGGACCTCGTCCTCCGCGGCCTGCACGGCGATCATCGCGCCGCCGGCCGGCAGCGCCTGCATCAGCCGCCCGCGGGCGGCCACCAGCGCGGCGGCGTCCGGCAGGCCGAGCACCCCCGCCGCGCGCGCGGCCACCAGCTCGCCGACGGAGTGGCCGGCGAGGAAGTCGGGCCGCACGCCCCACGACTCGACCAGCCGGTAGAGGGAGATCCCGACGGTGAACAGCGCCGGCTGCGCGTAGCAGGTCAGCTCCAGCGCCGCCGGGTCGGTTCCCCACATCACGTCGCGCAGCGGCCGGTCCAGGTGCGGGTCGAACGCCTCCAGCGCGGCGTCGAACGCCCGGCGGAAGTGCGGGTGGGCGTCGTACAGTCCGCGTCCCATGCCGAGGCGCTGCGCGCCCTGGCCGGTGAAGAGGAAGGCGGTGCCGCCGGTGGTGCGCCGCCCGGCCGGCTCGTCGTCGGCGGCGAGCGCCGCCAGTGCCGCGACCAGCTCGTCGCGGTCGTCACCGACGACCAGGGCCCGGTGGTCCAGCGGCGACCGGGCCGTGGCGAGCGTGAACGCCACGTCGGCCGGGCTCGGCCCGGGGTCGTCCGCGAGGTGGGCGGCCAGGCGCCGGGCGTGCTGCCGGAGGGCGTCCGGGCTCGCCGCGGAGACCAGCCAGGGCACCACGGGCCGGGGCGCCGACTCGGATGCCAGCTCGGACGCCGGCTCGGACGCCGCGGCCGACTCCGGTCCGTGCTCCGGGTGTCGCGGCTCCGCGGAACCTCCGGCGGGCTCCGCGGGGGTCTGCCCGGTGGTGGCGTCGGAGGCGGCGTCCGCGGGCGCCTGCTCGACGATCACATGCGCGTTGGTGCCGCTGATGCCGAACGAGGAGACGCCGGCCCGCCGCGGCCGGCCGGGCTCGGGCCACGGCTGCGCCTCGGTGAGCAGCCGTACCGCGCCCGAGGCCCAGTCGACCTGCTGCGAGGGCTCGTCGACGTGCAGCGTCCGGGGCAGCACGCCGTGCCGCATGGACTCCACGGCCTTGATCACCCCGGCGACGCCCGCGGCGGCCTGGGCGTGCCCGATGTTCGACTTGATCGAGCCGAGCCACAACGGGCGCTCAGCGGAGCGGTCCTGGCCGTAGGTGGCGAGCAGCGCCTGGGCCTCGATCGGGTCGCCGAGCGTGGTGCCGGTGCCGTGGCCCTCGACCGTGTCGACGTCGCCGGTGCCGAGCCCGGCCGCGGCCAGCGCCTGGCGGATGACCCGCTGCTGCGCCGGGCCGTTGGGCGCCGTCAGTCCGTTGCTGGCACCGTCCTGGTTGACCGCGGAGCCGCGGACCAGGGCGAGGACGGGGTGGCCGTTGCGGCGGGCGTCGGCGAGCCGTTCCACCAGCAGCAGCCCGACGCCCTCGGAGAACCCGGTGCCGTCGGCGGCGTCGGCGTACGACTTGCACCGCCCGTCGGCGGCCAGGCCGCGCTGGGTGCCGAACTCCACGAGCACCCCGGCGGTGGCCATCACCGTGACACCGCCGGCGAGCGCGAGATCGCACTCGCCGGAGCGCAG
The DNA here is from genome assembly GCF_040702025.1 of Streptomyces sp. NPDC088194. Lineage (NCBI taxonomy): Bacteria > Bacillati > Actinomycetota > Actinomycetes > Kitasatosporales > Streptomycetaceae > Streptomyces > Streptomyces sp. NPDC088194. Next base: position 16,415 of record NZ_JBFBIV010000104.1, read on the forward strand.
CGACTGGATCGCCAGGTGGAGGGCGACCAGGGAGGAGGAGCAGGCGGTGTCGACGGTGATCGCCGGGCCCTCGAAGCCGTAGTGGTACGACAGCCGGCCGGAGGCGATGGAGCCGGTGGCGCTGTTGTCGGCGTAGTCGTGGTACATCACGCCGGCGAACACCCCGGTGGGCGTGGCCCGCAGGGTTCCCGGGTCGATCCCGGCCCGCTCGAACAGGTGCCAGGAGGTCTCCAGCAGCAGCCGCTGCTGCGGGTCCATGGCCAGTGCCTCGTTGGGGCTGATCCCGAAGAAGTCCGGGTCGAAGTCGGCGGCGCCGTCGAGGAATCCGCCGGAGCGGGTGTAGGTCCTGCCGGGCTTGCCGGGCTCGGGGTCGTACAGCTCCTCCAGGTCCCAGCCGCGGTCGGCGGGGAACGCCGAGACCGCGTCGGTGCCGTCGGCGACCAGCCGCCACAGGTCCTCCGGGGACTCCACGCCGCCCGGGAAGCGGCAGGCCATCGCCACCAGGGCGACGGGTTCGTCCAGTGCCGCCGCCCGGGTCCGCGCCGACTGGGGGCGCTGCCCGGTGAGTTCGCGGTCCATGTGCCGGACGACAGCCCGGGCCGAGGGGTGGTCGAAGACCAGGGTGGCCGGCAGCCGCAGGCCGGTCGCGGCGGCCAGCCGGTTGCGCAGTTCGACGGCGGTCAGCGAGTCGAAGCCCAACTCCTTGAAGGCGCGGTCCGCCTCCACGGCGTCCGGGGAGGCGTGCCCGAGGACATCGGCGACCTGGGTGCGCACCAGTTCCAGCAGGGCGCGTTCGCGCTCGCCGGGGGCCATGGCGGACAGCCGCTCGCCCAGCGGGGCGTCGCCGCCGGAGCGGGCCGCGCGCCGCGGCGGAGTCCGGACCAGGCCGCGGAGCATGGCCGGGAGGGTGCCCTGCGCGGCCTGCGCGCGCAGCGCGGTGGTGTCGAGCTTCAGCAGCAGCCGGTGCGCGGAGGCCGGGTCGCCGGAGGTGACGGGGACGGGTGCGTCGCCAGGTGCACTGCCGGATGCGCTTCCGGACGGCGAGCCGTGCGGCGCGACGGCGGGCGCGGATACGGGTGCGGGTGCGGGCGCGGATACGGACTCGGGCGCGGACTCCGGCGGAGATACGGACCCGGGTCCGCGTACGGACGCGAGGGCGGCGTCGAGGAGGTCGAGCGCCTCCGCGGTCTCCAGGGGCGGGAAGCCCTGGCGGCGCAGCCGGGAGATGTCGCGCTCGTCGAGCGCGCCGGTCATCCCGCTGCCGTCGGCCCACAGCCCCCAGGCGAGCGCGGCCGCGGGAAGGCCGGCGGCCCGGCGGTGGGCGGCCAGGGCGTCGAGGAAGGCGTTGGCGGCGGCGTAGTTGCCCTGTCCGGGCGCGCCGAGGGTGCCCGCCGCGGAGGAGAACAGCACGAAGCCGGCGAGGTCGAACCCGCGGGTGAGTTCGTGCAGGTGCCAGGCCGCGTCGGCCTTGGCGCGCAGCACCTCGTCGAGGCGCTTCGGGGTGAGCGCGTCGATGACGCCGTCGTCCAGGACGCCCGCGGTGTGCACCACGGCGCGCAGCGGGCGGTCGGCGGGGATCGCGGCCAGCACCGCGGCCAGGGCCGACCGATCGGCGACGTCGCAGGCGACGACCTTCGCCTCGGCGCCCGACTCCGCCAGTTGCGCGACCAGTTCGGCCGCGCCCGGGGCGGCTTCGCCGCGCCGGCTGAGCAGCAGCAGCCGGCGTACCCCGTGCGCGGACGCGAGGTGGCGGGCGACGTGGGCGCCGAGCACCCCGGTGCCGCCGGTGACCAGGACGGTGCCGTCGGCCGGCCACGCCGGGCGCGGGCCGTCCTGCGGCGCCGCCGCGGCGGCGAGCCGGGGGGTGAGGACGACTCCCCCGCGCACCACCGCCTCGGGTTCGCCGTCGGCCAGGACGCGGGCCAGCGCCTCGGGGTCGAGGTCACCGTCGGGGCCGGTGTCCACCAGCACGAAGCGGCCGGGGTGTTCGGCCTGCGCCGACCGCACCAGCCCCCACAGCGGGGCCTGTTCGAGGTCCGGCGACTCCCCGCCGCCGGCCGCCACCGCCGAGGTGGTGACGAGGACCATCACGCTGTCCTGGAAGCGCGGATCGGCCAGGAACGACTGCACCTCGTGGAGGACGTGTCCGGTACGGCGGCGGACGGCGTCGAGGACCGTAGCGCCGCTCCCGCCGCCCGCGCCGGGCGCCTCGGGTTCCGCCGGTTCCAACAATTCCGCCGCTTCCGCCGGTTCCAACAATTCCGCCGGTTCCGACACTTCCGCCGGTTCCGCCGCGGCGCAGAGCACCACCACACCGGGCGGTGTTCCGGTGCCGAGCCCGGACGCCAGCGCGGCGAGGTCGGCGTGGCGGGCGGCGCCGGTCGCGGCGGCGAGTGCCTTCGCCGCGCGGCCGTCGCCGACGACCGCGCACGCGGGGAGCGCGGCCGCCTCCTCGGCTCGCGGCGCCGCGGTCCACCGGACCGCGTGGGGCACCGGGCCCCGCGTCGCGCCCGCGGAGGCCAACTGCCGGGCGGAGACCGCCTTGGCGACCAGCGACTCCACCGCGAGCACCGGCCGCCCGGTGCCGTCGAACACGTCGATCCGGACCGCGTCGGGGCCGGCCGGCCGCAGTACGGCGCGCGCGGTGGTGGCGCCGGAGGCGTGCAGCGACACCCCGTTCCAGGCGAACGGCAGGACAGCGCCGCGCGAGGCGTCCGGGTCGCCGCCGCCGGCCACCAGGTCGGCGTGGAGCACGGCGTCGAGCAGCGCCGGGTGGACGGCGAAGTGCGCGGCGGCGGCACCCTCCTCCTCGGCGAGGGCGACCTCGGCGTAGATCTCCTCGCCGTGCCGCCAGGCGGACTTCAGGCCCTGGAAGGCCGGCCCGTAGGCGTGGCCGCGCTCCAGCAGCCGCGGATAGGCGCCGTCGAGCGGGATCGGCTCCGCGCCGGGCGGCGGCCATTCGGGGATCGCGGCGAGCGCGGCGGCCGGGCCCGGGTCGAGCACGCCCGCGGCGTGCCGGGTCCAGGGGCCGTCGGCGTCCTCGGCGCGGGAGTGGACGGTGACCGCGCGTTCGCCGTCCGGCCCCTCGGCGCCCACGGTCACCTGGAGCTGGACCCAGCCCTCGTCGGGCAGCACGAGCGGTGCCTGCAGGGTCAGTTCGCGCAGCAGCTCGCAGCCGGTCCGCGCGCCGGCGTGCAGCGCGAGGTCCACGAACGCCGCGCCGGGCAGCAGGACGGCGCCGAGTGCCTCGTGGTCGGCGAGCCACGGCTGGGCCGGCAGCGACAGCCGGCCGGTGAAGACGGTCTCGCCGGAGGTGGAGGAGGTGACCACGGCGCCCAGCAGCGGGTGGCCGGCCGGATCGAGGCCCGCGGCGGCGAAGCTCGTCGCGTCCTGGTCCGGGCGCGCCCAGTAGCGCCGGTGCTGGAAGGCGTAGGTGGGCAGGTCCACGACGCGTGCGGCGGTGCCGGTGAAGGACGCGCGCCACTGCACCGGGGCACCGGCCAGCGACGCCTCGGCCAGCGAGGTGGTCAGGCGGAGCAGGCCGCCCTCGCCGCGCCGCAGCGAGCCGACCACGCGGGCCTCGGCGCCGGTCGCGTCCACGGTCTCCTGGAGGCCCAGCCGCAGCACCGGGTGCGGGCTGGACTCCACGAACAGGCCGTGCCCGTCGGCGAGCAGCGCCCGGGTGGCCTCCTCGAAGCGCACCGTGCTGCGCAGGTTGGTGAACCAGTACCCGGCGTCCAGGGCGGCGGTGTCCAGTGCCGCGCCGGTCACGGTGGAGTAGAACGGCACGGTCGAGGAGCGCGGGGCGACCGGCGCCAGCACCGCGAGCAGCTTGTCCTTGAGCTGCTCCACGTAGTGCGAGTGGGAGGCGTAGTCCACCGGAATCCTGCGGACGCGGACGTCCTGCGCGGTGAGCTGGTCGAAGATCTCGTCCAGTGCCGCGGTGTCGCCGCAGACCACGACGGAGCCGGGCCCGTTGACGGCGGCGAGCTGGACGCGGCCCTGCCAGGCGCGCAGCCGCTCCTGCGTCTCGGCGGCGGGCAGCGGGACCGACATCATCCCGCCGAGACCGGCGAGTTCCTCGGCGATCAGGCGGCTGCGCAGGGCGACGATCCGGGCGCCGTCGGACAGCGAGAGCGCCCCCGCCACGCAGGCGGCGGCGATCTCGCCCTGCGAGTGGCCGACGACCGCGTCCGGTTCCACGCCGTAGGAGCGCCACAAGGCCGCGAGCGACACCATCATCGCCCACAGCAGCGGCTGCACCACGTCGACCCGCTCCAGTGACGGGGCGCCGGGCCGCTCGCGCAGCACGTCCATCGGTTCCCAGTCCACGAAGGGCTCCAGCGCCCGCGCGCACTCCGCCATACGTTCGGCGAACGCCGGTGCGGTGCTGAGGAGTTCACCGGCCATCGCGGGCCACTGCGAGCCCTGTCCGGGGAAGACGAACGCCACCCGGGTGCTGCCCGCGGGCCGCACCGGGCCGCTGACGACGGTGCCGCCCAGCCCGTGGCCGGCCAGGGCGGCCACGCCGGCGAGCAGGTCGGCGCGGTCCGTGCCGACCGCCACCCCGCGGTGGCCGAGCACGGACCGGGTGGTCACCAGCGACAGGCCGATGTCGGGCGCGGACCCGCCGGCCTCCGCCTCGGGCCCGGTGAGCCAGGACAGCAGCCGGCCGGCCTGGGCCCGCAGCGCTTGCTCGTCGCGTCCGTGCAGGACCCAGGGGACGGCCCGGGACGCCTGCGCGTCACCGGACGGCAGGCCGCCGTCCACCGGCTCTGCGGTGGTTCCGGGAAGTCGTTGCTCGCCGCTCATGCGGGGCACCCCCTTGACTGGTACCGAGTGACATGTCGCTCCCCCGAGCGGCGGCCGCTGGTGCTGTGACCGCGAGGGGCTTTCGCCGGTCGGCGCGCGGTGCCCGGCGCGGTGGGACCGCCCGGTGCGGCACCGTCCTGGTGACGGGCTCGCACGGGCGGTCCCGCCGGCGCCGCGGGCACTCCCCCTGGCTTAGCCGCGGGCGCTTCCACCCGCCGAAGGCGGAGGCGGAGCGCCCCTACGGGCACCGCGAGCAGGTGGACCCTCGCGGTCACGGCACTACCGGGGGTCGGTGACGGGTTCCGGTGCGAGCAGGTCGCCGAACTCCGGGAACTGCTCGATCGCCTGCTGCGCGGTGAGCGGCGGACGGCGCGGCCCGCGGATCACCGGCCACATGAAGGCGCGGGAGAACATCCGGCTGGGTGGCGCGCAGAACGTGCCCACGGTGAAGGCGATGTCGGACACCGTCCGGTCGCGGGCCGCCACGTGTGCCACCCGAGCCGCCATCCAGGTCTGGAAGGCGGCGCCGCGCACCGGCACGCTGGAGGTGACGCCGGGGAAGAACAGGTCGTTGCTGACCGCGTTCTGCCAGGCGAACGCGTTCGCCTTGGCGACGCCCCGCTGCACCCGGCGGCCCAGGCCCGGCCCGAGTCCGGTGCGCCGCAGCTCCGCGCGCAGCACCAGGGCGGAGCGGGCGGCCACCGACATGCCGGTGCCGTAGGTCGGGTTGAGCGCCGAGGCGGCGTCGCCGATCACGAAGTACCCCTCGGGCAGGGGCAGCTTCTCGTAGTGGCGCCGCCAGTTGGGCATCCGCCGGTAGGAGCGGATGTCGCTGAGCGGCTTGGCCCGGGACAGCAGCCGCGACACCAGCGGGTCCTCCCAGTCACCGCAGTCGGAGACGAACTCCTTCTCGTCGGTGGGGGGTTCGCCGCCGCGGCTGCCGAACCTGGTGACGATCCAGCGCCCGTTGTCGTTCGGCAGGATCGCGATCCCGCGGCCCGGCTCGCCGGTGCCGGGCTGCACCTGGATCATCACGCCGGGGAAGTCCTCCGTCCCCTCGGGCGCCTGGTACCAGCGGCTGGCGTAGGCGAACCCGGCGTCGACGAAGTCCTCCCGGGGCGCCGCCACGCCGAGCTCCGCCAGCCAGCGCGGGCCGTCGGAGCGGCGGCCGGTGGCGTCGACCACCAGGTCCGCGGCGATCGTCTCCTCCCGCGTGTCCTGGCCGGATTCGAGCGGCTTGATCCGCACGCCGGTGACGCGCTGGGCGTCCCCGGTCAGCGCCACGGCCTTGACGCCCTGCCGCATCGTCAGGCGGGCGGCGCCCAGCACCTGGCCGCGCACCACGTGGTCGAGCGTGTCGCGCCCGCACAGCAGCAGGTAGGCGTCCGTACGGTGCCGCTGGAACCAGTCGCGCGGACCGCGGGTCAGCGTGCCGCCGGGCAGGCCGCGCCGCTTGGCGCCGGCCGCCATCAGCAACTCGGTGGTGCCCGGCAGCAGTTCGTCGAACGCCTCGGCGCCGCCCCGCATCAGGATGTGGTTGTGCCGGCCCTGCGGCAGCCCGTTGCGGGGGGCCGGCGTCGTGGGCAGCACGTCGCTCTCGACCACCACGACCTCGTCGGCGTGGTCGGCGAGGACGGTCGCGGCGAACAGGCCCGCCAGGCCACCGCCGAGAACGACAGCGGTGGTCACTGCGCTATCCCGTGGGTGGCGAGGTAGGTCTTCATGCGCTGCTCGGCCAGCGCCGGGTCGGCGAACAGGCCCAGGCCGTCGGCGAGCCGGTAGGCGGTGGCCAGGTGGGGCACGGAGCGCGCCGACTGCTCGCCCCACACCATGCGGGTGTGCGCGCTGTGACCGCCCAGCCAGCCGAGGAAGACCAGGCCGGTCTTGAAGAAGAACGTGCTGCGGCCCGGGCCCTCGAAGAGGTGGGCGCACAACGGCACGGTGGAGTCCAGCAGTTGGCGGCCGTGCGCGGTGTCACCGCGGTCCAGGGCGCGCAGCGCCTCGGCCGCCAGCGGCGCGATCGGGTCGAAGACCGGGGTCAGGCCGTCGCTGAAGCCCTGCTCGTCGCCGGCGAACAGCTCCGGGTAGCGGTCGGTGTCGCTGGTGTAGAACCGCACGCCTTCCGGCAGCAGCCGGCGCATCTGCACCTGCTGCTCGGCGGGCAGCAGCGCCACCTTCACACCGTCGACCTTGTCGATGTTGTCGCGGACGATCGCCAGCAGCGCACCGTAGGCGCTGTCCACGTCCATCTGGCCCCAGTAGCCGGTGTGGCGCGGGTCCCACACGGAGGTGATCCAGTGCAGGATCGCCGGCTTCGAGCACTGCCGCAGCAGCGCGCCGTACAACTCGGCGTAGTCGGCGGGGTCCTGGGTGGCGGCCGCCAGTTGCGGGCTGCACATGATGATCGCGGTGGCGCCGGCGGCCTCCACGACCTCCAGCTGCTGCTCGTACGCGAGCCGGACGTCCTTGACGCTGGCCGGCGAGAACGGGTCGAGCTGGTCGGTGGTGATCGCGACGGCCATCCGGCCGCCCACCGCGCGGGCTTCGGCGGCGGAGTGGCGGATCAGCTCCACCGACGTCGGCCAGTCCAGGCCCATGCCGCGGTGCGCGGTGTCGAGCGCCTCGGCGAGCGTGTAGCCGTGCGCCCACAGGTGGCGCCGGTAGGCCATGGACGCCTCCCAGTCGATCGGCTGGGGCGGCGGCGGGCCCATCGGCGGCCCGAACGGCTCGTTGGCCGCGAGCGGGTCGCCCAGCACGTGCGCGGTGGCCAGTGGGCTCCGCTTGGCGAACGGCGAGTCGTCGGGCGTGAAGACGCGCGGCGAGGCGTTCGGCTCGTACGACGTCAATGTTCCGTCGGCCTCGGGAAGTTTGATCACTTTCGGCTCCCAGTCTCTGCTCGACCACCACGGGCGCTTCATTGAATCGACTCCGCGAGTGGCCGAACCAGATCAACCGCCCCCTAAAGGACCTGGGTGACCCCCCTACCTGCGAGCGGCCCGGCACCACCCCAACTGCCCTGCCCAGAGCCCTTGTAGGGGCTGCCGGACGGTACTTCTGGGGGTCCCCGCCCTGGAGCGCCGCCGGGCCGCGATGCGTTGATGGCGGGGACGGCGATATCGCGGCCGCGCGGCCGCGGGAACGGAGAGGCTGGACACATGTGGAACTGTGAGTACGGGGTCGAGGTCGGCGTCACCGGTGCGGAGGTCTGGGCCCGGTACACCGATCTCGACACGTGGCCGGAGTGGTACGGCGCGCTGAGCTCGATCCGCCTCGACGGGCCGTTCGCGGCGGGCTCGGAAGGGGTGATCGAGCAGTCCATGGAGTCCGGCAACCGGACGGCCCCGGTGCCGTTCACCCTCACCGACGTCACCGACGGCAGCGGCTTCACGCTGCTGACCCGGATCGGCGGGCAGGTCGAGATGCGGTCGGTGTGCGCGATCGCGCCGGCCGGCGACGGCGTACGGATCACCCACCGGGCGGAGCTGGACGGGCCCGGCAGCGAGCAGATGGGCGCCCAGATCGGCGCGCAGCTGGAAGAGGCGCTCCGCACGGGTGTCGACCGCCTGGCCAAGGTCCTGACGTCCTGACGGACCCCTCCCGGGGGCGGGGGGCCCCCCCCCCCCCCCCGCCGCCCCCCCCCCCCCCCCCCCCCCCCCCCCGCCCCCCCCCCCCCCCGGGGCGGGGCGCAAGGGGGCGCCGACGGGGGGGCGGGCGAG